>NZ_FQUI01000002.1 GCF_900129175.1 Marinitoga hydrogenitolerans DSM 16785 | reverse complement strand
AGGATCATCAATCGATAACAAATCAACAAGTAGTTTTTTAATATGCACATCATAAATCTTTTCACCTTTAGTATTCAAAGAATAACCTTTAAAACATTTATTTTTCCTATTATAACGATTAACTGCAAAAAACAATCTTGATTTAAAATAGAAAGTGCTACGTTTAATCTTATAATGATTAAGCAAATAGTCTAAAGAAACACCAAAGTTAGTATATTTATTAATAAGCAGTAAATCTCCAATAAAAGTTACTTTCTTTGTTGTTGTCGTTTTTTTTTCAAAAAATTAATTTCATCCTCTTGCATTTTAATAAGAAGTTCTTTTTCAAGAAGAAGACGTTCATAATATTTAAGTTTTTTCTCTAAAACAGCAGAATCATTAGTATTATTTGAATTAGACTTAATAATACCAAAGCATTTTGCTTCGCAAAAATAAGTAGAAAAAATTAATATATATATAACATATATAAAAAATTTATAAAATAAAAAATCATACAGCTTGCGCAGCATGATTTAGAAATATCCGAAATCATAGAACTAGGACGACCTTTTTTTGAATGAAACACATTATCGTCATAACCAGAATCTTTATATTTTTTAACCCATTTTTATCGAAGATAAAAAATATTTTATATAATTAAAATTTTTACATATTTCTATTTTGCAAAGCAAAATATGTTGGAGTTAATGAATCATCAGAAAGATATTCTTTAACTGCTTACAGCAGTTAATAGGATTAAATGATTTTATAATAAAGAAAAATAAATCTTTTCAGCTTTGCTGAAAAAGCCAAACTTAAATTCAGGTTCATAATTAGTTCGTTTTCTCATTAAAAAACACCCCTTTCTTTTTTTCAATTTTATGATATCACTTTCTTATTTTTTGTCCAAATCTTGCAAGGGGTGAATACGAAAAGAAGTATTATGAAAAATACATAGATAATGCAAATGAAATATACTTAATAGGAGTAAATATCAATTCTGAAAAAAAGAATATTGATGATTATATTGTTAAAAAAGTTATATAAAATTAAAAATATAAATGTCGTTCCAATTATGGAATGGCATTTATTATAATATTTTTGTTTTTTATATTGATAAAAATTTTTTGACTTTTAAAGAAAAAATGATATAATTTAAATGTAGTAAATGTTAAAATTTTGTGTAAAAAAGTATCGGTTAGATATTAAAAATATAGTCTAAGTTTAAAATTGAAATACAAAAAACACTAATTAAAAAAGAGGTGTTTCTTTTGAATGAGCAAATGATATTTGATAATAAAGTCAATAAAGTTGGAGAAAGTATAAAAATAAATAAAGTTTAAAAGAAAGGGGAAAAAAGATTATGCCACTATCACTAATTGAAGAATTGCCAAAAATTGTAAAAGAAGGAAAAGTAGAAGCTGAGAAAATTCTTGAAAAGATCGAAAAAGGGAATGCACTTAGGCTTCAAACGAATGAATTAGTGATTCCTAATAAAGATGAAGTGAGTATCTTTGGAAACATAATTGGAAATATGGATTTAGAGGCACAAAATAGACTGATTTATGGAGATAATTTACTTGTAATGCAAGCATTACTTGCGAATGGTTACAGAGGTAAAATTGATTTAATTTATATTGACCCTCCATTTGATAGTAAAGCTGATTATAAAACAAAAATAAAACTGCCTAATAAGCAAATCACTCAAAAGCCAACGGTAATAGAACAATTTGCTTATGCTGACACTTGGAAATATGGAACTGTTAGTTATTTAAAAATGATGTATCCAAGACTTGTATTAATGAGAGAGCTTTTGAGTGAAAGAGGTAGTATTTATGTGCATATCGATTGGCATGTGGGGCATTATGTGAAAATTTTACTTGATAATATTTTTGGGAAGGAAAATTTTGTTAATGAGATTGTGTGGTGTTATACACGTCCCGCTGTTCCTAATCAAAAAAATTTTTCCAGAGTTCATGATATTATTTTATTTTATAAAAAAGAAAAAGATGTTATTTTTAATGCAGATGACATTAGAATACCCTATGCTGAATCTAGTTTAGCAAGGGCAGGTTATGCTGGTAATGCAAGTAAAATGACAGGAGGTCAGGGGGTTCAACTTAAAGAAAATGGAAAAATTCCTGAAGATTGGTGGAATATTCCTGTTTTAAAAGGCAATTCAAAAGAATATTTAAATTACGCCACTCAAAAACCCGAGAAGCTACTTGAAAGAATTATAAAAGCGTCATCAAATGAAGATAGCATAGTAGCAGACTTTTTTGTAGGAAGTGGCACAACTGCTGCTGTTGCTGAGAAACTTGGTCGTCGCTGGATTGTAAGTGATATTGGAAAACCTGCTTGTTTAATTACAAGAAAGAGACTTATCGATAATAATGCTAAGCCATTTTTATATCAATCAGTTGGAGATTATCAAAAAGAAATGTTTTCATCTTCAAAACTATTTAGAAGAATTGGAGATTTAGCACAAGTAGTAATTAGTTTATTTGTAGATGATGAGGGAAGAGGAGCTATTCCTTTTGGGAAAGGACATCCAAAAAATTTAGGGTATATAAAAGAGAGTAAAACTCTAATTTATGTAGATAGCCCAAATAAACTAACTGGTCGTGCGACTTTAAAAAAAGCAATAGAACTTAGAGATAACTTACTTGGTGGATGGGATAAGGTAATAGTGCTTGGATGGAATTTTGCTTATGATATTAGTGCTGCGATAAAAGAACTCGATGATAAAAATCTTGAAGTTTTAGTAATTCCGCCAGATTTAATTGATAGATTAAAAACAAAATCGGGATACAAAGAACTTGTAAATAGTGGGAAAATTAGATTTTCATCACTGCAATATTTGACAATTAAGCCAGTTGAAAGAAGAGAAATTGATGAGAGTATGGAAGAATTAACAATAAAACTTGATAATTATGTGCTTCTTAGTCCTGACAATGTGCCATTAGAAGAGAAAGATAAAAAAGTATTACAAGAGATTATGAAAAATGACCCATTAGCTCTTATAGAATATTGGGCAATAGACCCGGATTTTGATGGAGAAACTTTTAGAAGTGTTTGGCAAGATTATAGAGAAAATACTGCAAATGATAATGATGAATTTCATGTAATAAATGAAACTAAATTAATTCTTCCTAAAAAAGATAAAAGAGTTGTAATGGTAAAAGCGGTTGATGTGTTTGGATTTGAATCTATTGTAAAAGTGGAGGTGTAATATGCCAATGCCTACAAATACACTAACAGGAAGCGTACCTTTAAAGTTAGCAAAAAAGATTACAGAAAATGTAAATGAATTATGGGAGAGTGGTGAGTTTTTAGAATTAGTAACCCCTACAACAAAAGATCTTTTGACTTTCTGGTTTTGTGAACCACATACGACAAATAGAGAAATTAATTTTCACAGAGGTCAAAAACAAGCAATATTGAATACTATTTATTTACATGAAATTTTAAAAGTAGAAACAGTATTAGATATATATCAAAAAGTAGACAAAATGCTTTTAAATGAAATAAACATAGAACTTTTAGCAAAAGAAAAATATCAATTTGCTAAATATGCAATAAAAATGGCAACAGGAACTGGTAAAACTTGGGTTATGAATGCTTTTTTGATTTGGCAATATTTGAATGCAATTAATAATAATGAAAATAAAAGATACTCAAAAAATTTTTTATTTATAGCTCCCGGACTTATTGTATATGAAAGACTACTTGATAGTTACTTAGGCAAAGAAAATGAGGAAAAATTTAGAGAATTCGAAACAAGTGATATATATAAAAATCAAGAATTGTTTTTACCTGAAAGATATAGAGAAGTAGTTTTTGCGTTTTTGCAAAATAGTGTTGTAAAAAAAGATGAAATAGGCAAAAAAGTAACTGGTGATGGTATGATTGCTATTGCTAATTGGCATTTATTTATGTTAGATGAAACAGAAGATGAAAATCCTTTTGAAAATCCAAGTATAATTATAGAAGAATTGCTTCCTGCAAGGCCTGGAAAAAGTGCAGGTAATAGTTTAGATGCACTTGATAATAGATATTTTAGAGGAAGCGAAATTGAATATTTAGCTTCATTAAATAATTTAATTATAATGAATGATGAAGCTCATCATATTCATGAAAATAAATCTGCAGGAGAAGTTAAAGAAGTTGAATGGCAAAAGAGTCTTAATTATATATCTAAAAATAAAAAATTCTTCTCTCAAATAGATTTTAGTGCAACTCCTTATGATGTAACTGGAAGTGGACAAAAAAGAACAAAACACTATTTTCCTCATATAGTTGTTGATTTTGATTTACATAGCGCTATAAGAGATGGACTTGTTAAAATGATAACTATTGATAAAAGAAAAGAGATTGCATCACTTCCTCTTGATTTTAAAGCTATAAGAGATGAAAAAAATAATAAACCTATTGCATTAAGTGATGGACAAAAAATAATGATTCAAGCAGGTATTAAAAAACTTGAAATATTAGAAAAAGATTTTTCCAAACTTGCTACACCAAAATATCCAAAAATGCTTATAATGTGTGAAGATACAGAAGTAGTATCTTTAGTTGAAGATTTTTTATTAGAAATTGGTATAAATGCAGATGATTTTGTAAGTATTCATTCTAATAAAAAAGGGGAGGTTAAAAAAGAGGAATGGGAGAGTATAAAACAAAGATTATTTAATGTAGATAAATATGATAAACCTAAAATTATAATATCAGTTTTAATGTTGAAAGAAGGTTTTGATGTAAATAATGTTTGTGTGATTGTACCTCTTCGTTCTACTGCTTCTTCAATTTTATTGGAACAAACAATCGGTAGAGGATTAAGGCTTATGTTTAGAGGAAAAGAATTTGAGGATATAAAAAGAGAGAATAGAATAAGAGTTTTAGTAGAAAAAAAATCGCCAAATTCTTATCTTGATGTTTTAAGTATTATAGAACATCCTTCTTTCATGGAATTTTATGATAGGGAATTAGCAAGTGATGAATATGGAATTGATAAAAATATACCAAAAGAAGGTCAATCTATTGGTGATATTGTAAAAGTTGAATTAAAAGAGAATTATAAAAAATATGATATGTATTTTATTGAAATAGAGCAAGATGAAGAAAAAACATTAGAACTTCCACAAATAGATATAAATAAGTTAGAAGGTTTTCAGTATTTTAGTTTAGAAAAGTTAAAATCTTTTATTTTAAAAGGTGAAACATTTTATAGTGAAGAGTTAACTGTAAAAACTACTTTTGGAGATTATCAAGTAAATGCGGATTTGTTTAAAGCTAATAGCTATAATGAATATTTACAAAAACTTATTAATATAATTTTAAATAGTAAACAAAGTATAAAGAGAGGAAGAAAAAAGGAATTTCCAATTCTTCAAGTTTTCAAAGATGAAATAATTAGATGGATAGATATTTATATCAGAACAAAATTGTTTGGTGAACCTTTTAATCCATTTGAAGATGAAAATTATCGTATTTTATTACACAGAAATAATTTTGTAACAGAACATATAATTAAGGTTTTTAGTAAAGTTATAAATGATATTCATATGAATCTAAAAATAAATAGTGCTGTTATAAAGAAAAAATATTTTAGTGAAATAAGCAGTTTTAATGCAAGAAGCACATATCTTTTAGACCTGCAAAAGACAATATATGAAAAAACTCCATATCCATCAAATAAAGGAATATTTGAAAAAAATTTTTTGGAATTTTTAGATAGAGATAGTAAAGTTAATAAATTTATAAAAATAATGGAATATAAACATGATTTTGCAACAATTATATACTTCAGAACAGATGGCTTGATGTCTCATTATTATCCCGATTTTTTGGTAGAAACGGATAAAAATATATTTATTATCGAGACAAAAGCATCAAAAGATTTAAAAAATCCAAATGTTATACAAAAACAAAAAGCAGCAATTGATTATGTAAAAAGAATTAATAATATAAGTCCAGAGCTAAGAGATAATAAAACTTGGGAATATTTGATTGTAGGTGAAAAACAATTTTATAATTTAGAAAAAAGCGGAGCAGATATTGAAGATATTGCTAATAATTGCAGATTAAATGAACTTGCTGTTAGAGATACTTTATTTTGATTAAAAAAACTAAAAATTTATAATAAAAGTTTCTAATTTGATAAATAATGAAATAGGTACAACATTAATTGAAAATATAAAATACAATTTGACAGAAGAAACTTATGATAATAGTATTTTTACTATAAAAAAATTTGAGGGGAAATTGGATGAAAATGTAATAAAAGTAGAAAAGCATATATATAATTATTTGAAATTTGATTCAAAAATTGAAAGAAAGTTTGCTGAAAGTGTCCTTGAAATTGGAACGGAAATAAAAGTATATGCAAAATTACCAAGTGATTTTAAAATAGAAACACCTGTTGGGAATTATAATCCTGACTGGGCAATAGTTATACAAAACGGTGATGAAAAAAAAATATATTTTATTGCTGAAACTAAGGGAAGTTTGGATAGTATGGAGATTAGAGAAAAAGAAAGGTTAAAAATAGAATATGCAAAAAAGCATTTTGAAATTTTAAATAGTATTTTTGAAGACAAAAAAATTAAATATGGTGTAGTAGATAATTATGATGCCTTAATGAAAATTGTTAAATAAAAAGAATATTAATTCCTGCATCTTCAGCAGCAGATTTAGCAACGGTTCCAACAGAATTAGTTACAAAAATTCAAATGATATTTTATAATGATCCAATTGATGCTGTATTTAAATCTTTAGGAGTCAATTGAGAAACAAAAAATTATTAAATAATCTGAGGTGGAATTATGGCTATACCTACATATGATAAATTAATGTTGCCCTTATTGAATTTAATATCCGATAAGAAAATTTATAATTTAAAAACATGTGAAAAAGAATTAGCTAAACAATTGGAACTAACAGATGCAGACTTAAATAAAACATTAAAAAGTGGGAAAAAAGTATTTTACGATAGGATTAGTTGGGCAAAAACGTATTTGGAAAAATCTGGTTTATTGAAAAATATTGAAAGAGGAAAATTTAAAATAACAGAAGAAGGTATGAAATTATTACAAGAAAAACCAAAAAATATTGATAAAAAACTTTTGTTAAATTATGAAAGTTTTAAGGAATTTTATCAAGGTAGTAATAATTCAAAAAACAGGAACGATAACACTCAAACAAAAAATAAAACTCCACAAGAATTAATTGAGGAAGCCTATCTAGAATTCAGAAGCTCATTGGTTGAAGATTTACTTAGTTATTTATATAAAGTATCTTTTGATAAATTCGAAAAAATTGTTCTAGATGTTTTGGTAAAAATGGGATATGGAGGAAATTTTGAAAATGCCAAAAGAAATACAAAAAAGACGAGAGATGGTGGCATTGATGGAATAATTAATGAAGATAGACTTGGTTTAGATAAAATATATATACAGGCGAAAAAATGGGATAAAAATCAAATAGTAGGAAGACCCGAAATACAAAAATTTTCAGGTGCGTTAGATACTCCTGGAGCAAATAAAGGGATTTTTATAACTACTTCTTCTTTTACAAAAGATGCTATTGATTATGTCAGGGGATTAAATAATAAAAAGATTGTATTAATTGATGGAGAACTCTTTGCTAATCTTATGATTGATTTTAATGTGGGTGTTTATGTGCAAAGTTCTTTTGAAATAAAAAAAATTGATACGGATTATTTTGAAGAAGAATAATTTTTAAATGATCAGGGGGAAGTTTTATGATTTTAAAAAACGACGATATTTTAAAATTAAGAGATGAATTAATAGAAAATGGAATTATTGTAACAGAAAGAGATTTAGATGAACAGTATAAATTATTTAGAGAAAAATTTGGACCAGATGTATTAAAGAATTTAAAAGGAGAAGAATTATTAGAATATGTTTTTGATCAGGGAAGAAAAGATACTCTAAATTATTGGTTAGAATATAAAAACGATGAGGAATTTCAAACAAAGAATTTCGGTAGTATTGCTGGAGGCTCAGCCTTGAAATTTGGAATTTTTAAAAGCAAAAAAACTGGTGATTGGATCATTGGTAGTACAAGAAAGATGAAATCTGTTAATATAAATCAAGCTGTAAAAAAAGCAGAATATATAAAAGATCGCCTTCTAAAAGGGATCTCGTTCATTGAAAACAATCTGAATAATTATGAAGATAGTACATACACTGAATTACAAGAAGAACTTGATAAAATTTTAGAACAATATTCTAATTACGCATGGATACATAAATATTATCATTTATTATTCCCTGAAAAAATAGACAATTTTCATGTAGAAAAACTCCAAAAATTTTATTTGCGAAAATTAAAAATAAACTTTGAAGAAAAAAAAGGATTATATTATTTATCCAATAAATTTACTTCTAAAGCTAAAAAACTTGGTATTCCAACATCTCATTATACGGCTGTTTTATTGGAAGTTTTTGGTCATGTGCATAATTATTGGATTTTTTCTTTAAATAACCAAAAAAATGATGAAGAAATAATGTTTGATGAAAATTATATTTTTTATGATTTTCAAGCTTTGGATAACCTTGATAATA
The DNA here is from genome assembly GCF_900129175.1 of Marinitoga hydrogenitolerans DSM 16785. Lineage (NCBI taxonomy): Bacteria > Thermotogati > Thermotogota > Thermotogae > Petrotogales > Petrotogaceae > Marinitoga > Marinitoga hydrogenitolerans. Next base: position 107,771 of record NZ_FQUI01000002.1, on the reverse strand, counting down.
TGGATTTCAAAAATAAAACAGATGCAAAAAAATATATTCAAGATTTTTTGATTTCAAAAGGGTTAGTTGTTAATACGGATATAGAGAAAAAAATAACTGAAATTGTAAGCTTTTATTTTGATATTGATATAAATGATACTATTGTTCTTTTAAGAAAAAATAGAGTTTTAGGAATAGGGAAAATTAAGGGGCCTTATGAATTTAAAAAAAATGAAAAGTTTCAACATAGTAAAGCTATTAAATGGGAAAAATTTTTTGATCCTTCAAAATATGATTTAAAGATTAATGTTAATTTTTCTATTACAAAAGTTAATAAAACGGAAGATATTATTAAAATTGAAAAAATGTTTGAAAATTCAACAGAATCAATTAAACCAAAAATTGACACGTCTCTGATTTTACAAAAAATAAAAAAAGTATTGGAGAGGAAAAAACAAGTTATATTGTATGGACCACCTGGAACGGGAAAAACTTATTGGGCTGAGAAAACTTGTTTAGAATTAGCTTCGGAATCTGCATTTAATAAGAGTTTTAATGAATTGAACGCTGGTGAATTAATTCAAATTTATGGTGATAATGATTCTTTAGTAAAATTCTGTACTTTTCATCCATCATATGGATATGAAGATTTTATAGAAGGGATCAAAACAAATATTAAAAATAATCAGACTTTTTTTTCTTTAAAAGAAGGTATTTTTAAAAAAATATGCAAAGATGCTAATGAAAATCATGATAAAAAGTACTTTTTAATAATAGATGAAATTAATAGAGGAGATATCTCAAGAATTTTTGGTGAATTAATCACGCTTTTAGAAATAAATAAAAGAGGGAAAAAAGCTATTTTACCCTTATCTGGAGAAATTTTTTTTGTTCCAGAAAATGTATATATTATTGCGACGATGAATACTGCAGATCGTTCTATTGCTTTAATTGATATAGCTCTAAGAAGAAGATTTGGATTTATTGAATTGATGCCAGATTATTCAATTTTTTCTGGATTTATGATTGAGAATTTACCTTTGGATAAATGGTTAAAAAGTTTGAATGAAAAAATTATAGCTTGTTTAGGAAAAGATGCAAGAAATCTCCAAATTGGGCACTCTTATTTTATGGAAAATGGAAAACCCATTAAGGATTTTGAAAAATTTAAAAGAGTTATTCAAGAAGATATTATTCCTTTAATCGAAGAATATTGTTATGAAGATTATGAAATAATTAAAAAGATTTTAGGAAGTTCTTTTATTGATATTAAAAATCAATCCATCAATTATAAATTTCTTGAAGAGGCAAGCAAAGAGGAATTTATTGATGCTTTGGTGGAAAATTCTAAAGAGTTACTAAAAGGGGATTAAAATGATTAAAATACTTTTAAATGAATGGCAGGAAATACTTCCTAATTATAAAAATGGTTTAATTAATTTTTATTTTAAAAATTACAAATCACAGAAAATAGTAGAAAAATTAAAAGAGAAAAAAATATTACAGATAGATGAATTAAAAAAAGGATTAAGAATTCGGAGCTTTTCATATGTAGGTAAAATAGAAATAGAAAATGTTCAAATTAAAGTAATAACAAAAATAGATAAATTACCTTTATTAAGGTTATTAAAATATACATATAACTTAAAGGATTTAAAAATTTTAGAAAAATCATTATATAGTTTAAAAAAAACAAATTTTTTTGATATTCTTATTTATCAACTATATTTAGAAATTGAAACAATATACAGATTAGGTTTAATAAGATTTTATAAAAGACAAAATGACTATTTGAAATCACCAAGAGGGATTATAGATATTAACAGATTGTATTCAAAAAAATATCCGCCACCCGATGCTTTGCCTTGCATATATTATGAAAGAAATTCTGATAATTTATTAAATTCTCTTTTAATAGCAGGATTGAAATTAGCCTTACAAATGACCGATTCTTCTTCATTAAAACAAAAACTCTCTCTTTTTTATAGATTAATATCTGAGCATACAAATCATATAAAAATTAATAATAATAACATCAAAAAAGCATTTAGTATGATCAATAGATTGAATAGTCATTATTTACCGGCGTTAAATATAATCAAATTATTATTTGAGGTAAAAGGTTTAAGCATGGAAAATTCTATGCATTATTTTAACGGATTTTTCTTTGATATGAACAAGTTCTTTCAAGATTTATTATCAAAATTAGCTGATGAATTTTTAATTAATTATAATATAAAAAAAGAATATGTTCTCTCAAATTTATTTGAATATGATAAATCGTTTAATCCTAAAGGAAGGAATAATCCAAAAATAAGACCAGATTTTGCAGTTTTAAAAAAGGATAAAGTCATTTTATTTATAGATGCTAAATATAGAGATTTATGGGAAAAACCTTTACCAAGAGAAATGTTATATCAATTAACAATATATTCGTTTAGTGGGGTTGAAAGCAACCAGGTGAAAATTTTATATCCAACAATGAATGAGACAGCTATAATTCAAAAAATTAAATTTAAAAATCCGGCTAATAATAAATATAAATCAGAAATAATATTGCAACCAGTGTTATTATCGAAAATATCAAACTTGCTTTTTAAAAATAATTTTGAATTGGAAAAATATACTAATGAAATATTTTTTTTACAATTAAAAATATAGAGAAGAAAATTATTTTTATATTTAATATTATTGATTTTTCAAACAATATAAAAATATGTATTATGTATTCTTTTTGAATACAGTATTTGTTTATAAATATACATTAAAAATTTATTCCGAATGAAAGAGTTGTTGACATGTATTTATCCATGTCAAAACTATAAAATCCTCTAAATCCAAAACTATATTTATTATTAAATGGACCATTCATACCTAGTAAAAATCCATAAATTCCATCTAAAGCTCCAGTGATGCCTAATTCTAAATAGCTTTTTTTCATAATTCCCCCTATATATCCTAAATCTATATTTGTACTTATTCCAAACCCTCCAATGGAAGACACCCATACTAAATTATCATCAAAAAGATCTTTTTTATATCCAATGGAATAGAATACATGTATGCCTAATCCTATTCTATCTGACAAATTTGGAATTAAAACGCTATATTCAATAGATGAAGAAGAGAATGAGTTTCCTAACATAGCATCTTCCCATGCTGCATATCCCAAGCCGAAAAAAGTTACATATGGAGTTTTTTCTACTCCAAAATTTATAATAGTGAGTAACAAAAATAATAATAAAGAAATTTTTTTCACAAACATCACCCCTCATATAATTGGCTATTATATTTATTATAAAGATTTTTTAGTATCAAGTCAATATAATAATAAAAAAAATTAGATGATAATAATTTTTTTATTTAAAAGGAGTAATAATACATATTTTAATAAAAATTTTCAAGTATTTTTATAAAGACCAAAAAGTTTATATTTAAAATAATAGAAATTTTAAATATACATAACATCGCTTTATTCTCAACATTTTTTATTCTAATACTTTCTTATTGTTTTTATTAAATTTTATTGAAAAATATTAATTGCGATGTGTATAATTATTTATCACGTGAAAAATATAGAAAATTTTATATAAAATATTTGATATAGTTGACAATACAATTATTAAATGATATAATTGTAAATGTATGTAACATATATATTTTTTAATTTAAAAAATTAGGAAGGGGGATTAGGATGAAAAGAGTATTTTTACTGTTGTTCATTTTTTCCATTGTTGTTGGGTTAACATCCTGTGTAGTTTTTAAATCGCCGCCAGATATTAGAGGGACTTGGGAATCAATAGTTAAAAACGGGGACTACACAACTACACTCCAAATTAAAATAAAAACACAAAATGGAGAAAATTTTAGCGGAGAATATTATGAAAGCTCGAGTTTGGGTACCTATACTTTGTTTTTTTCAAATGGAAAAATAGATAATGAAGGAAATTTTTCATTTAAAATTGAAGAGGAAAGTAACGGAAGTACAATGGCACTTTCTATTTCTGGAAAAGTTAATGGAAATACAATGAGTGCGACTATGATTATTACAATCGATGGTGAAAAATATGGGGAACTATCTTTAAGCTTTTCAAAAAAATAAAAATAACCAAAGTCATCAGTAAGAAAGGGGCGAGTTTATGAAAAAAAAATTTATATTTTTTATGTTAATAGTTCTATTTAATGTTTTTATATTTGGATCAAATATTTCAGTATCTATTGAAACAATATCATTAATCAATGGAATACCTAATGCTCGTATAGAAATAAAAGAACCTGGTTCATCAAATGGTTTTGAAATTCGTTCTTCGGTTTTATTTACGTCAATTTCTGCTTATGATATGATGATTGTAGGTTTTGGTGGTGGTCCAAAATTATATTTTGATAATTCTAGTTTATATGGATTTGTAGATATTGGAGTTGCTGTTATTTCCGTAAGTTCCTATGCTGATTCCGCTACTGCTATTGGATATGGTTTGAGTGGAGGTTTTGGTTATAAATATATTTTTAAAGATAGTGAAAATAAAATTTTTATTGAACCATTATTAGGGTATGGTTATTTTAATTTTGCTGATTACCTTTCTTATACTGCACCTATTATTGGATTGAAAATTGGTTTTTCTGTTGGTAAATAATTAATTGGTAAATAACTAATAGTAAAAAAATGGAAAAAACACCTTTTCAAATTGTTTGGAAAGGTGTTTTTATTATTATCAATTATATTTATAATTTAAAATTTATTTCTAATCAATAGTTTTACACATAAATTTTTTTATTAAATTATGCTATACGAAAAAAAGTAGAAGTATAATTAGAATGGATGTATATAGGTATACGGAGGCGATTAGATGAAAAAATTACCAATAGGAATACAGAATTACAAATGATGGAGAACATTATGTTTATAATCCATTTTCAATATTAAAATTCTTTCAAAAACAAGAATTTCAAAATTACTGGTTTGAAAGTGGATCCCCATCATTCTTATACAATTACATAAAAGGAAAAAAAAATAGAATATGAAGACAAGATATATTTATTTGAAATAAAAATAGATAAAAGTGCAATTGACGCAATATCTCAAATAAAAGAAAAGAAGTATTATGAAAAATACATAGATAATGCAAATGAAATATACTTAATAGGAATAAATGTCAATTCTGAAAAAAGGAATATTGATGATTATATTGTTGAAAAAGTTATATAAAATTAAAAATATAAATGTCGTTCCAATTATGGAATGGCATTTATTATAATATTTTTGTTTTTTATATTGATAAAAATTTTTTGACTTTTAAAGAAAAATGATTTTGTTCTTGATTTTACTTTGCGTTGCTTAGCGAAATTGTATATCATATAAACAAATTATTAAAAAAAATTATTCAAAATTAAGTTATAACAAGTGTTTTTATTATAATATGATATAATAAAAATAGTATATAATTTTTTAGAAGGAGATGATTTTGTGAGTAATTTAGATAAAATATATTTTGCAGCTGGATGTTTTTGGGGAGTTGAACATTTATTCAAAAAATTAAATGGAGTTTTAGATACCAATGTTGGATATATGGGTGGAAATTATGAAAATCCAACATATGAAGATGTTTGTACGGGCAGAACAGGACATGCTGAAACAGTCGAAATAATCTTTGATAAAGATTTAATCTCAGAAAAGGATTTAATTAAATATTTTTTTGAAATTCATGATTTCACAGAATATAATAGGCAGGGGCCTGATATTGGAACTCAATATAGAAGTGTTATATTTTATACAAATGAGAATCAGAAAAAAATAGCAGAAGAATTAAAAAAAACTTTGGCGGAAAAATTTACTGTTGCAACATCAATTGAACCAGCAAAAAAATTTTATTTAGCTGAAGATTATCATCAAGATTATTATGATAAAACCGGGAAACAACCTTACTGCCATTATAAGAGGGAAGTTTGGATAAATTTCAAATTATAGAGATTTCATTTAAGATGTAAAATAGCCGCAATTAGCGGCTATTTTACATTTTCTAATTCTAATATTTCTGAAATATCTTCAACAATTTTATCGATATATTCCGGATTTTCGACGATATCAATTGTATTGCCATCAACAACATATATTTTTGACTGATTATAATTACTTATCCATTCCATATAAAGGTCATCAAGTTGTTTCCAATATTCTATAGGAACTTGCATTTCCATTTCTCTACCTCTTTTTTTAATTCTTTTAACAACAGTATCTACACTTGTTTTTATATATATTAATAAATCCGGCTTTTTTAAAAATTCAAGCATTGTATAAAATATTTGTCTATATGTTTGATATTCTCTTTCGCTCATTTTGCCATTGTTATATAAATTTTTTGCAAATATTTCAGCATCTTCATATATGGATCTATCTAATATAGCATTATCGTCATTATCTATTATTTTTTTTATACTGTTAAATCTATGAAATAGAAAGAATGTTTGTAAATGATAAGACCATTTTTTTTGATTTTCATAAAAGTCTTCTAAAAATGGATTGTCACTTACTGATTCGTAATATGGTGTAAATCCTAATCTCTCAGATAATATTCTTGTAAATGTTGATTTTCCAGCTCCCACATTTCCTGCTAATACAATCATCTTACCCATATTTTCCCCTCCAAATATTGAATTATTCTTTCTAATAATTTCTTTAATTCCTTTTCATCAAAAACATTAAAGGTGTTTCCATCAACATATAAAAAATCTTTTTCTTTAGAGAAATAATTTTTATAGCCATTATCGACTAATTCCAAATATTCTCTTGCAATAACTTTTTCCATATCTCTATTTCTTTTTTTGATTCTTTCTACTATTACATCAACATTAGTGTCAAGATAAATTAAAACATCTGGTTTTTTTATATCTTCAGTTAAGATGTTATAGATTTTTAGAAATTTTTCTTTTTCAATAGGATTTGTAATTGTGATATTTGCGAATATTTTATTTTTTAACATATCATAATCAGATATAACGAGGTTTGAATAATTATTTTTGTGATATTGTTTATATCTTGATACTAAAAAAAACATTTCTGTTTGAAATCCAACATCTTCATTTTTATATAATAGAGGAAGATATGGATTGTTTTCAAATTCTTCTAATATGAGTTCATCAGCGTTTAATTTATAAAACAAAGCATTAGCTAACGTAGTTTTACCACTTCCAATATTCCCCTCTATATTTATTCGTATGGACTTACCTTTGAAATAGCTTTTTATTTTTTCCATAATCCCCTCCATTTTATGATATGATATATATAGTAGCAAAGTTATTATATATTACTTTTGTTTATTTTTCCTTTATATTTCTTTAAAATTACCACATATAGTAGTTATTTATATCACAAAATACTATAAATTGAGAGGTGTAACATGATATTTGCAAAAGATTATGATAATAATCCGATAATATTAAAAGAAAATAATGAGATGGTGATTTTAAAATCAAATTATCCTTGTGAATTTTCTGAATCATCGAAAATTTCTGTATATACATATAATGCAGGGACAAAAAAAACATTATTATTTATTCATGGTTTGGGTACAAAAAATTTAAAATATTTAAAGTGGTTTCCTGAAAATTTCGCTAAAATGGGATATAATAGTGCTTTGATGATATTACCGTATCATTTTGATAGAACACCAAAAGGTTATAAAAGTGGGGAAATGTTTTTATCTACAACGAATAATTATATTTTAAGATCACGTTTTGAACATTCTGTTGTGGATATACTCACAACATTAAATTATTTAAAGGAAAAATTTGATGGTGATTTATATTTAATGGGATTTAGTTTTGGAGGTATGGTATCAACTATAGCTGCTTCTTTGAGGAATGATATAAAAGGATTATCTTTGGTGGTTACAGGAGGTAATTTTTATCATATTACATGGAAGAGTTTTGTAACTGGTGTGTTGAGAGTTCAATATGAAGAAAATAAAGAATGTAATCCCGAGAAGTGTAGGTTATATCATCAAAATGATTATCCTGTTTATTTGAAAAAATTGGAGAATCCTGAAGTGGAGTTAGATAAATCTCCAATTGCATGTTTTGAGTATGATCCTTTAACTTTTGCTAAATTTATAAAAACTCCAACTGTAATGTTTAAAGCGTTATTTGATATTTTTATTCCAAAAAATTCAACATTGGATTTATATAATGCTATTAATACTAGGAAGAAATTATATTCTATTCCAAGTGGCCATTTAACTTCTTATGTTTATAGAAAATCTATTTTAAGGAAAACTTTAAAATTTTTTGAAAAAGGATTGGGGGAGATTAAATGAAAGTATATTTGAAAAAATGTGTTGGTTATGATAATGCAGAAGATGTATTAATGCCTGTTTTAAAAAAGTATGAAGATAGATTTAGTGAGGGAGATAAAGTTTTAGTTAAACCAAATTTGTTATCTCCAAAAAGTGTTGAAAGTGGTATAACAACACATCCAAAAATAGTAGAAATAGTTTTAAAATTTTTGCTTGATTTAGGTACTAAACCATATCTTGGAGATAGTCCGGCCACAGGAACAGCTTTAGAGGCGGTTAAGGCAAATGGTATATATGATGTTTGTAAGAGATTGGATGTACCTATTGTGGAATTGGATGATCCAGTTGAAATAGATGGGGAAAATTTTAAAGGTATTATGATTTCAAGGAAGGTTTTAGAAGCAGATAAGATTGTAAATATAGCAAAATTAAAAACGCATGTTCAAATGATTATGACTTTAGCAGTGAAAAATACATTTGGTTGCGTTGTTGGGAAAGAAAAATCTGCATGGCATTTTAGAGCTAAGACAAATACTAATTTTGCTAATGTTATAATAGATATACATAATATAGTAAAACCAACATTGAATATTCTGGATGGTATATTAGGAATGGAAGGTAATGGCCCGGCAAATGGTATTAAGAAATATTTTAATGTTTTGGGTGTTTCTGAAAATGCATACGCTTTAGATCATGCAATAATAAAAGCATTAAATGTGAAAGAAAAATATGTGTATATTATAAAAGAAGCGATGAGAAAAGGTTTAATTCCACGTTATGAATTAGATTCTAATTGGGAAGGAGAACAAATAAAATTACCTTTGACAGCACCAATTTTTGAAACGGTAACCAATTTAGTAAGAGTTTTTGAAAGAGTACCTAAAATAAATAAAAACAAATGTATAGAATGTAAGATATGCGAAAATAGATGTCCAGCTGAGGCGATTAATATTGATAAAGATAAATTTATAGATTATTCAATATGTATCAGATGCTATGTTTGCCATGAAGTATGTCCTCAAGATGCAATAAAGTTAATAAGAAAATTAAAATAAAAAACAATGAGTCAATTAAATTGACTCATTGTTTTCTTTAAGCTTTTTAAGCTTATTCAATCTAACAGGATTTAAATAATTTAAACAACATCCACTTCCAAACATTTTAACTTTTAAATTTAATTTGCTTTCGTATTCAACAATTTCATTGTATTTAGCACATTTGTTATCTTCTGTTAAATATTCACATTGATTTTTTTCTTCATTCCATTTTCCGTAATAACATGGAGTATGTTTGCAGCAATATCCACATTCTAAACAGTCTGGACATTGTTGCTCTACTTTATTCAACTTTTCAAATAATTTATCAAAATCATCAATTCCGTCTAAGTCATCAAAGTCATCAAAAAACATAGTACCCTCCTTGAAATGTTTCATATATTATACCATATTTTTCTTATTTTTATATAGTATAGGATAAAGAATTCCCAAAAAGGCAGAAAAAATGCTAATACTAAATAAAACAAATCCAACATTATTTCCAAAAATTGCAGAATAACCACTTGAAATGAAATTTCCTATAGCCCATGCAAATCCCATGGATACTGAGGATGCGAAGCTTTTATTTTTAGGCATTAAAAATTGTGCTTCTACAGTGTTTGCTGACATTGTAAGAAATCCAAATGCATCAAAAGCAGTGAATGCAATAATTCTTAGTAATTCAGTATTCATATAGATCATAAGAATTCCTGAAATTCCCATACCAAAAAAACCAACAAAATTTATGAATTTTATTCCAATTTTATCTCTTAAATATGTTCCATAATAGTTTGTAAACATTCCTATTATCATTCCAATAGTTAGAGTGGCTCCACCAATTATTAAATTAGATCCTTTTTGACTTAGATAAATTGGGACAAATGTATGAAATGCATTCATGATAAATCCTCTTAAGGCAACCATTAAAAATACAGGTAATAAAATTAATGATTCTTTTAAAGATGGAATTTTTTTCTCAGAAATTTCTATTTTTTCATACGTCCATAGCTTTTTATAGAAGAAAATTAATAATAAACTACTGATAATACCAACAATATATAAGTTTTCGATACCGAATAGTTTTACATAAGTGGTAATAAAAATAGGACCTAATGCAGCTCCAAAAGTTCCAAAAACAGAAAACCAGGCAATATGTGTTCCTTTATTTAGTCTCCCAGCAAAACTTGCCCCAACGGGATGAAAGGCAGAATTAAAAAGTCTAATAAAAAATATCAAAGTTAGTAATACATAAAAACTATTTGCAAATCCTACTAAAGCTATTAAAAATATTTCTAAAAATAAAAGAATAATAACATATACACCATCTCTTCTTTTTTGATCAAAATATAAACCAAAGAATATTTGTAAAATTGAAGAAAATGCTCCAATTAAGGTAATTAAAGTTGTAAAAGTTCTGCTGTCAATATTAAACCTTTCAATGAAATAAGGGCCTAAAGGTTTGAAGAATGCATTGAAAAAATCAGCAAAAAAATGAGCTAAGGAAATTGTAAATGTCATAAGAATCCTCCTTATTGTTAGTATTACTAACAAATTATAACATAAAGATTTAGAGAGGTATATATATTTTTATTTAATAAATCTTTAAGTTTTTTATAAAACGAATAAAAAAAACAAGCCGATAAGTATTGGCTTGTTTTTAATTGCTATTTAGTTATTTTTCTCCAAAAGCTTTTGCTTCCATGTTTTTCTAAAACTATTTTACCTTCATTTCTTAATTCATTTAAAACTTTTCTAATAGTATTTTCTGATACATTATTAAATTTTTCTTTTAAAAAAGCAGTTTTGAAAGTTTCAGGAAGTTCGTGCAATATAGCATTTCTTATTTCGTAATTTATTCCGCCTTTTCTTTTTTCAGGTAATTTATATTTTTCAATAATATCAGATATTTTGTAATGTGGTTCATCTTCAATATGAGCCTTTACAGCTTCAAAATATTTGTATGTCCATTCATTTGCTAATTTTCTGTTACCAGCAAAAACTATTGTTAAATCAGGGTGATATGCAAATATTTCAGCTATAGCTTTTGCGGAGAATGCTGGTGCATAGATTTTTGATTTGTGTTCATTAAAAAAATCTGAGTAGTTTGCTTCAATAACAAGAGCAGCATTTTTGTATGCTTTTAATTCAATTAAATGTTGATGAAAGTAAGACATTTGGCCAAATTCTTTTAAAAAATTTTCAAATGTTTTTCTTTCAACTACAGCTATATATTCTTCATTATGTATTAATGCATAATCTCCAATAGGTAATTTTTTTCTTGATGTTAGAGAACCCGGAAATTTCCATGGGTATTTTTCATTTGAATCTATAATAATTTCAAGCATACTATGATGATATGTTGTTAATTTTACTTTAGGTTTATTTTGTTTTAATCCTTGTTCTGTTCTCCAGAATATTTGTTCATATTCTCCTTCTTTGTTTTTATATTTCTTTTTTAGAAAAAGAAAATCACATCTCTTTTTTATATTTCTGTTTAAAATCAAGACTAATCTTTTACCAATTCTTCGCATGTATACAATTGGTATTTTTTCTATAATATTATCAATATCAGGTGTTTTATTTTCTTTTTCTCTAATACAGAAAATATGTCCTTTTTGTCCAGGCCATTTATCCTGGACTCTTAATGAAAGTAATATTTTTTTATTTTGAATTATAGTAAGTCGATAAGGGAATTTTGGATTGGGAATAGATTCAAGTATGAAATATGCTTTATTATCATACAATATTATTTCCTCCAATTTTAAGTTATATTATAAACTCTTCTATTTTTTCTTTTAATAGAACTTTTGTTATTCTGAGAGAAGCTTTTCCATCGCCAAATGGATTTTTTGCTTTTGCCATTTTTGAATAAAATTCTAAATCGAATGTCAATTTATTCATATATTCAAGAACATTTTCTTTCTTTGTTCCTATTAATTTTGCAGTTCCAGCCTCTATTGCTTCAGGTCTTTCTGTTGTTTCTCTCAAAACTAAAGTAGGTTTTCCTAAAGCTGGAGCTTCTTCTTGGATTCCTCCAGAATCTGTCATTATAAAATATGAACCAGTCATTAAAGCTGTGAATTCTAAATATTCTAAAGGATCTATCAGTATAGCATTTTTTAATTCTTCTAATGCAGGAAATACAATTTCTCTTACAGCGGGATTTAAATGAACAGGAAATACCAAAAATATGTCAGGATTTTTTATTAAAAATTCTTTTATTGCCTGCATTACATTTTTCATTGGTGTTCCCCAATTTTCTCTTCTATGCATTGTCATTAAAATATATTTTTTATTTTTTAATCCATATTTTTCCTGTATTTTTTCTATTTTATCTTTGTTTTTTTCAATAACCCATAACAAAGCATCAATAACAGTATTACCGGTTATATAAATGTTTTCCTCTGAAATTCCTTCTTTTAAAAGATTTTCTTTTGATTTTTTGGTTGGTGGGAAATGTAGAGAACTGATTACGGTAGTTAAACGTCTATTCATTTCTTCTGGAAAAGGGTTATAAATATTGTCGGTTCTTAATCCTGCTTCTATATGTCCAACAGGTATTTTATAATAAAAAGAAATCAAAGCACCAACAAATGTTGAAGTTGTGTCCCCTTGAACTAAAATATAATCAAAATTTTCCCCTTTGAGAATAGGATCTAATTTACCTATTAAATTTTTGGTTAATTCAGGTAATGTTTGTCTATGAGTCATGACGTTTAAATCATAATCAGGGATTATTTCGAATAATTCTAATACCTGATCTAACATTTCTCTATGTTGTGCAGTTGCAATGATTTTGGTATCTATTCCGTTTTCTTTCAAAGTGTGGTATATTGGAGCCATTTTAATTGCTTCAGGTCTTGTCCCAAATATTAATCCTACTTTCATTTTTTGTCCTCCTCTTGGTTTATTAAAAAATAAATGAAAAATATAAGTTATAGTTTTTGAATTTAAGGTTTTCTATTTTTATTTTTGAGTTGAAGTTCTTGTATTTTATATAAAATGTTGTATAATAATTTTCCTTTGTGTCACCATACGGACCTTCCCATGTTTCTGTATTACCTTTTAATTCTTTATCAAAATAAGAGGTATCCAAATTTATTTCACCCATAATAATTTTTTCTAAAGTGATTTTTATATTAACATTATTTTTAATGTATTCTACAGCAAATAATTGACTTTCAATTCCACTTCCATTCTCATATCCCATAGGAATATCGTATATAATGTTATTATCAATGTATCTTCCGGTGAATTTTAACAATTCTTGCCATCTATTATACATCCACGAATAGATTTTATAATTTTCAAATTTTGTATTTATATAACCGTTTAGTAATTTAAAAATATATTGAGTTCCGTATCCCCAAGCAAATGCAGTTGGTTTATAATCTTCGGCACCAGATTCAGTTAAAGGTACAACAAAATCATCCATGGCAAATTCACCGTACACTTTTAAGCCTTTTAGAGGTAAAAATTCACCATCAATTGCAAACATTGCATTTGAATACCCTTCTCCATATGTGTTGTGGAGGATATTCATAAAATTTAGGTCTACAATGTCTGGAAATTTGCCGCCTATTAAATTTAATTCATTAATAGAAACTCTTAAAAAATTAAAAGGTTTTAGGTCGAGTCTGTGAATTAATAATGTTTTGTAAGGGTCATCATATCCTATACCAATACTTCGTCTATCAGCATTTCCATCTATGCTCATTTTCTGTATTTCTTTTTCTTCGTTTGTTAGATAAGGATTAAATATATAAGCTCCAAAGTAAATTCCTATATTACCTAATAAAAAATTTGTTGTAAATCCTCCAGTAAGTCCTTCTACAAATGGAAGAGAATCAGAAAGAAATACGCCGTGTTCTAACAATGACCAATTTGTTTTATATCTACCAATAATAAACCAAAAAGAATTTATCTTTTTTCCGTAATAATAGGTTAATTTTAAATTGTAGTTATTTGTAAGATTTATATTTAATCCTATGTTTTTGTTTTTTATTTCAAAAATAGGAATTAACTGATAATTATCAGTAGAAAAATAAGGAATATTAATATATGTTTTTATTTCTTTTTCTTGATCTGATGGATAAGGAGAAATAGAGGTTTCTAAAGCTCCTCCTTTCAATGTTCTATTAAAAATATATATTTTATAATCTATATCATTTTCAAAATAAAATGAAAAAACAGAGGATGAGAAAATAATTATAAAAAATATGATTATAAGCTTCTTCATATGGCACCTCATTGTATTTTAATTGGTATAATGAAAAATACTGAATAGTTTATAAACTTTTCTTCATTGTATTTTGTGTCAATATATTTGAATTCGAGATTTCCTATATAAGGTATGTTATAGTAAATTTTATATCGCTTATTCCAAAAAGAATTTCCAAAAGAACTTCCCCATTCATTTTCAAATAATAATAATAGTTCTTTCGAAGAAATATAAGTTTGAATTGAATTAACGTTAGAATTTTCATCATATTTGAAGCCTAAAGGATAATCATAAAAATATCTGGCACCAGGTTCGTTGATAATTTCAAGAGATCTGTTATATAGTCTGTTATATGGTATTTCATCTTCGTATATTCCAGAGTCTATAATATATTTTTCATATAATATGGAAAAGAATATATCTTTATATAATTCAAATAAAAATTCACCGCCAAGTCCAAAGCTATTTTTGTTTTTTAATGGATTAAAAGCATCTTGAATATAAAATCTAAAGTTTTTAAATTGCAATTGAGCATCTACAGCGAATAAGGAATTTTTTGTATCAAAGGGATTAGAAGGGATTTCACCACCATATAGGTTTAAAGATGTGATGCCTAAATTTAATATATTTTTTGTGTAATCTATTCTATTTACCCAAACTTCTTTAAGAGCAACTGTTGATTCTGTGGAAAATTGTTTTTCATATTCTGTTTTTGTTAGCATGGGTTGCATAGAAATAAAAATAGTATTAAAAGAAAAGTTTTTAAAATTATATTTAAAATTTATATTTTCATAGTATTTTGATGCATCTGAAAGTATTAAAGAATTTTTTAATGGACCTAAAGATATTTTTGTTCGTCCAAGGATAAAACTCCAATTGTGATTTTTTAAGCTCAAGTAACTTAATGAAGGCATATCCAATGTTGTTCTTTTAGAAATTGAGAAATCTTTATATATGTCGAAAATAGTTATATTGTCATATTTGAAATATGGACTGTTACCTTCTTTAAAATCAGCTATAAATCTAGCATATAATTCGTCATTATGATAGAATTCAAAACCAAAGTTCATCCAGGAATAAAATTCATTGTATAGATCACTAAAAAAAATCTTATCTTTTTCTAAGGTATAATATCCTCCTCCATTAAATAGTACATTATTTTCCAATCTTTTTTCGAAACCAAGTGGGAATTCAAATAATATGTTAGATTTATAATCGTTATCTTCAGTGAAAAACAAAGGAAATCCGGTATATTGAATACCGGAATTTATATTTTTTGATCTTTGATAATAAAAATCTATTGAATTTGGAAATAATAATTTTGCCGATCCAAAAACAGTTGTTATAAATATTAATAGAAATAATATAAATAGTCTTTTTTTCATTTTTTATTTCCTTCCAGACAACCATTTTCTTCTTTTTTCAAGGTACATATTTCTAATTTCGGTAAGAATATCCTGGTACTCTTTGTCTTTGAAATTTTGATATGAGTGGTCAAATGCTTTCCATTGTTCGTATACATACATTAAGGTGATTTCCGCATATATGCCTTTTGAAAGATAAATTCTATTGCCCCATGGTTTGGTACTTGCTAGCACAAATTGCATATGATGAATATATCCAATATCTAAATTAATCTTTCTTTTTCCATCAACTGCATATTTAGCTTCTAATGAATTAGTAATAGTTTTTGCATCTGCTAGGAAACCTGGTGAATATAGATTTTTAAAACTAATCATTCGAGCTTTTATTTTTACATTTTGCCCCATTTCCATATTGTAGTAATATGTATATTTTTGAAAATCTAATTCATCTGAAATATAATCAATTTCTCCAAAATGTTTTTTTAGCTCGTCTAATACATTTTCATGATATAACCAATAATCAGTATCTCCAGCAGAAAAAAAATGTATTACATAATTAACTCTATCGATATCTTTAATTTTTCCCATTTTCAACCACCACCTCGAAAGATTTTAATTTTATTTTATATATCTTTTCAATTGTTTTTATTATAACAGTTCCTGTATTATTTGTTATGATAATTTTTTCATCTTTCCCTAAATTTATATTTTTGCTTTCAAAAGGTCCCAGTTTTTCATTATTAATAAAAATATCATTGTTATTTTTATTTTCAATTACCAAAGGTAATTTTTGTGTTGCGGCAACAGTTATTAAGTCTGAAGAATCATCTATTATTTTAATTATGAAAAATATAGATAGAGATATTAAAATAGTGGCAATTAATATATATGCTTTATATTGATTCATTATTTAGTTCCCTCACAATTTTTAGTAAATAATCTTTTTCGTTTTGAATTTTATCATCAAGTTTTTTCATTTTTATTTCATCTAAGATTTTTCCTATTAATTTTCCCTTTATACCTAATTGTATAATATCTTTTCCATTGATTTCAAGCTTGAAATTTTTTATTTTTAATAAATAATTTTTGTATTTTTCTATTAAATTATTTTTTAGATATCCAGATAAAGTAATTAATAACTCATTATCAAATGATTCAACTAATTTATATATATCAGAATAAGAAGAATTTGAATTTAATGTATTTAATAATGATAATGAATTTTTCATTTTTTCAATATTACTAATAAATTTTTTTGGTAATCCATATCTTTCAAAAGCATATGAAATAGCTTTTTTATCTTCAAAAATAAGATACGGGTATAGAAAGAGGTGAAAAATTTTTGTTTTATAGGTATATTCTGGGATATTTATTTTTACCCAGTTATAAAATTCTAATATTTTACTAAATTTTTCAACCTTTTCATTAGAATATTTAGAATAAAGAAATAAATGATCTAAAATTTTTAATTTTCCCATTTCTTCAACAGTTTTTATAATATCTTTTTCATTTAATATTTTTTCAAATTCTTCTCTTAAACGCATGCCTGTAACTTTTTCTATATAATTATTATTTACAGCATCTTGCAATAATTCCAAAGTTCTATTTTCAATCTTGAAATTAAATCTCTTTTTAAATCGTATAGCTCTTAATATTCTTGTTGGATCTTCTATAAAACTTAAATTATATAAAATTCTAATTATGCCATTATCTAAGTCTCGTTTACAGCCAAAAAAGTCGAGTAAAACACCAAATTCTTCACTGTTTAATTTTATTGCCATAGCATTTATGGAAAAATCACGTCTATATAAATCTTTTTTTATTGTGCTCAATTCAACCTTTGGTAAATCAGCAGGCTTTTCATAATACTCTGTTCTTGCTGTGGCAATATCTATTCTAAAACCATCTTTAAAAAATAAAGAGCCGGTATGAAATTCACTATGTTCTACAAAAGTAATCCTTAGATTTTTTGCAGCATATTTTGCATATTTTAATCCGTCTCCTTCAACAACTATATCAATATCAAAGTTTTCTCTTTCAAGTAATAAATCTCGAACGAATCCGCCAACAACATACACAGGCATATTTAATTCGCTTCCATATATGCCTAACAGTCTTAATAAATTCATATATTTAGGTGGGATAAATTTAACCATTTTTTTTAAGATATTATATTTATGCAATTCTTCTTTATACTCTACGATAATGCTTGGTTTGGATTTGTGAAAAACTTTTCCTTTAATAAGGTCAGATCTTGTTATAATTCCAATTAACATGTTATTTTTATCAATTACTAATAGTCTTCCAATACCGTTTTCAAGCATTTTATATCGTATTTCTTCAATTGGTGTATCTGGTAAAACAGAAATAATATTTTTTGTTATTATTTCTTTTACAGGTACTTTAGATAATCCGTGGTTAATAGCTTTTTCGATATCTTTTCTTGTTATTATTCCTATTAATTCATTTTTTTCAATGACAGGAAAACCGTTGTGCCCAGTTTGTATCATTATTCTATGAACTTTTTCAATTGGTTCACTGGATAAAATTGTTCGTACAGGAGAAGACATAATATCTTTGGCCTTTAAAATTGGTGTATATTTTTTACTTATTTCTTCAAGTATGTCTTTTATTAATTTTTCAATATTTTTTTCACTTGTAGTAAACGAAGAAAAGTAATTTGTACCTTCTCCATTAAACTTTTCAAAAATATTTTTAATATCAATATCCTTACAATATGAAAAGCCAAAAACTTTTGTTTTTTTATTTAATTCAAATATTATAATAACATCAGAAGAGTATATTGAATGTATGTTTTTTGCATATTTTTTTATATTATTTATTAATCCTTCAAAATATGTGAAATTTATTTTCAAATGATCAATTTTTATTGTATTTAAATTTTTTTCCAATTTTTCTAAAATATGCATATTATCACTCACTTTTTTGGTATTATAGAACTTTTTCATTAATATATACATCTAAATAATAAATAGTAAATCACCTGGAGTGATTGTATGATAGACATGAGAATTAATCCAGATGTAGTAAATCCATTGCTTGGATATAGGCTTGATCCTGGAGAACCTGGTTTAGCCTCATCATCGCCTGCTTCTTTAAGCGTTATCAGAGTGTTGAGTCAAGAAACAGGAAATTTAATGGCATTTAAAAAAGAAGCCGCTCAAAATGGCGGTTATGTTGTGTATAGTAGAATTTCATTGAATATGCAAAAAAGAGGTTCTTTTTTAGCAGCAATTGCTGGAAAAACTGAGGTTATGGTTGTTTATAAAGATAAAAATAAAAAAGATTTGGATAAAAATAATAATGTTTTTGATAAAAAGGATGCTGATAAAAATATAAAAAAAGAACAAAAAATACAAAAATTAGAAATGTTAATTAATAGATTAAAAGGGTATGTGAATTCTGAAGAAGATTCAGAAATAAAATCAGATATAGAAAATAAAATAAAAATTCTTGAAAATCAATTAATAATGTTGAAGTTAGGAAATTATATTTCTAATCAAAATGATGATATATTGGGAATGATTTTCACTGCTTATTTTTGATTATTCTTTTTTTGAACATCTTTAAAATGCTTTTCTAATTTATCAAGATCCACATTTACTTCTTTATATAGAGATTCTTCCAATGAATGAGAAGGTTTTCTTTTCACTTTTTCCATAGCCTTTAAAACTTCCGTTAATACTTCTGCACGCATTTGGAATGTATAAGTTTCAAGTTCAGAAAAAATTCTTCCTTTTTCTGTAACTACGTATTTTGGATTCAAGTGATTTAAAGCTAATGCAATAACATCAGCTCTGCATCTATCGCAAACACACATATCAACGTTTGGCATGCTAAACATTTCGTTCGTAATGTCTTCAACTAAATGTTCCAATACATTAAAAATATGATATTTTTCAATAAGCATTTTATTCACCATCCTTTACATAAACAGATAATTTTATATCACCATAATTATACTCCTTATTTCTTATTAAATCACCATAATTTTTTTCTAAAATTTCTCTTTTAGAATGCTCTACTATAATAATTGTATTTTCGTCATAAATATGTTTATTTTCAGTTATTTTTTTTAATGCTTCTGAAGCTAATCCCAATTGGAAAGGAGGATCCATAAATATTATATCGTATTTTTTTGTTAATTTAATTATACCTTTTCTAAAATCCGAACATATTAAATTAATTTTATTATCTATTTTTAAGCTTTTAGCGTTTTTTATAATTGTTGAGCAGGCTTTTTTAGATGTTTCTACAATAGTTGCATTTTCTGCTCCGGAACTTATAAATTCAAATGATACAATTCCAGAGCCTCCAAATATTTCTAGAGAATACATTTCTGTTACATCAACTATATTTAACAAGGCACGTCTTACATTAGCTGGTGTATATCGTGTTCTTTTATCTGGAACAATGTTTATTTTTCTTCCTTTTAAAAAGCCATTTTCTATTGATAACATTTTATCACCTACGCTTCTAACATTTTCAATTTTTTTCCATATCTTCTATATATTTCTTTTTTTAAATTTTTATATTTTTTTAAGTGTGGATCTTCTTCTAATATTCTTAAAACATCGTTTCTTGCTTTTTCGATTAATTCTGGATCATTGAGTATATCTAAAAATTTAAAATCTGGCAATCCATGTTGTTCTGTTCCGAAAAATTTTCCTGGACCTCTCCATTGTAGATCAATTTCAGAAACTTCAAAACCATTAGTTGTACTGGCAAATTTTATTAGTTTTTCTTGTGTTTCGTTAGAAATATTTTGGCTAGTTACTAGAAAGCAATAAGCTTGTTTTTTGCTTCTGCCAACTCTTCCTCTCAATTGATGTAATTGAGACAACCCAAATCTTTCAGCATGTTCAATTACCATAACAGTTGCATCTGGAATATCTACACCAACTTCAATAACTGTGGTTGAAACTAAAACATGAAAATCTTTAGTTACAAATTTTTCCATAATAGTATTTTTTTCATCAGATGTCATTTTTCCATGTAAAAGCCCTACACCATATTTTTTAAATTTTGATTTTAATATTTCATACATTTCTGTAGCGGCTTTCAAATCTAAAATTTCAGATTCGTCTATTAAAGGATAGACAAAAAAGACTTGATTGCCTAATTTTAATTCTTTTTCAATAAATTTATAAATCTCATTTAATTTATTTTCTTTTACAAGTAAAGTTTTAATTTTTTTTCTTCCGGTAGGCATTTCAGTTATTAGAGAAACATCTAAATCTCCGTATAATGTCATGGCTAAAGTTCTGGGAATTGGAGTAGCAGTCATAAATAATATATCAGGCATTTTTCCTTTTTTTATAAGAGCCAATCTTTGTTTAACACCAAACCTATGTTGTTCATCTATTACAACTAAACCAAGACTTTTAAATTCAACATCATCTTGAATTAATGCATGTGTTCCAATTAACACATCAATTTCATTGTTTATCAATTTTTCTTTAATTCTTTTTTTATCACTTTTTTTCGTTTCTCCTAATAATAATTCTGTCTTAATACCGAGTTTTTCAAAATCATTTTTTAGTTTTTTATATTGTTGTTTTGCTAAAACAGAAGTTGGAACCATTACAGCCCCTTGAAAGCCACATTCGAAATTATCGATTAAAGCCAGTTCAGATACTACAGTTTTACCAGAACCCACATCACCTTGCAAAAGTCTATTCATAGGGATATTTTTTTTCATATCTTTTCTAATTTCTTCAAATACTTTTTTTTGGGAGTTTGTTAATTTAAAAGGTAATAACGAAATAAATTTTTTTGTTAGCTCACCTTTTATATTTTTAGCAATACCTTCTTTTGATTGTATTTTTTGTTTTTGAATTAATACAGAAAATTCAAACAAGAATATTTCTTCATATTTAAGAGTTTCTTTAGCCTTTTTCAGATGATAAAAGCTTTTTGGGAAATGTATTCCTTTTATTCGTTTAGGGAAATCTATGAAGTTATATTTTTCAAGTATTTTATCAGGTAAAAATTCTTTCATATAATGAGAGTATTCAATAGTTTCTGTGAAAATTGTTCTCATATTATTTTGATATAATCCTTTTCTTAAGGAATAAATTGGAAATATTCCAGTCTTTACTTCTTTTATTGAAGAAATAATTTGGAAATCTGGATTTTTCATTTGTTTTCTACCAAATTCAATTTCAACTGTGCCATATACAGCTACTTTTAAGCCGGGCTGTAAAAATTTTTTTATAAAATCTTGATTAAACCATGTTAAAACTATAATGGAGTTATCGGTATCTTCCAAAACATATGATAATATTTTTAGTGTTCCAATCTTTTTTTCTTCGAAATTCACAATATTTCCAACGATTAGACAATTTTGTCCATGATAACAATCGATAATTTTTTTTATTTCTCTTCTATCTTCATAATCTCTAGGGAAAAAGTAGAAAGTATCTTCAATATTATTTATTCCAAATTCTCGCATTATAGAAGCACGTTTGTTTCCAACACCTTTAATAAATTTTATATCAGTTTTTAAAGGTAAATCTTTATGTGGGAGTTTTGGTTCATCAATTAAATATTGATTTCTTAGCTTTTCAATTAATTTAAATCCTTCTTTTATTCTTTTTGTTTGTCTTTCTTCAGATAAAGAATTTATTGGCTTGTAATATGCTAAAAAGGAGCCTATTTTTTCTTTTAGGCCCTTTTCTTTTTCTATTAAATCTATGTTCTTTTTACAAAAATTGTAAATTTCATTAAAAAAATTATCAGAGGATATTTTTTTTGATAAACCTAAGTTCAAAAAAAGTTCTAGGTTATTAAAAAAATCTTCAAGATGCATTATAAAGGATTTTCCTCCCCGTAAACTCCAAGACCAAATATATCAGGTCCTCCATGACAGGCAACTGTTGGCCATATTCTCCCCTCTATTAATTCATATTTATATCCTAATTTTTCAAATTTTTCCATAAACATGTTAAATACAGTATTTTCTTGCTCTTTATTTGAATCAAAACCATGTACTTTATATATTTTTATATTATGTGGTTTGTCTTTTATAAACTCAAAAGCTTTATCTGACATTATTTTGTATGCTTTATTAATACCTCTAACCTTTGCTAAAGGAGTAATTTCACCATCTTCAACTGTTAATACTGGTACTATTTTTAATAATGTACCAGCCATTCCAGCAGCTTTTCCAATTCTTCCATTTTTAATAAGATATTTCAATGTTGGTACAGAAAATTCCATAAAAGTGTTATTAATTATTGTAGAAATTAATTTTTCTACATCTTCAAAAGATCTATTTTCATCTTCTAATAATTCGACAATTCTTCTTGCAACAAAAGAAGCTCCAATTGATACCATTTTTGTATCTACTATTTTTACATTGATGTCATTTAACATGTTTTTAGCCATTTTAGAAGTATTGTATAAACCAGACATTTTCGATGAAAAATGTATGTCAACAATTTCATCATATCCCTTTTCTTTTAATCTTTCATAAAAATTCATTATTTCCTTTAAGGAAGGTTGTGCTGTGTGAATATCTTTAGCTTCTTTAACAACATCATAAAAATATTCATGGCTTAAATCTACTCCATCAGTATATTCTTTTCCATCAATATAAATTTTCATACCCATAAAATTAAGATTATATTTTTTTATCCAGTCATTAGTTGGAGAACAGCCTGAGTCTATAATAATTGCTCTTTTCATTTTATTCCTCCTCAACTTTAATTTTGTTTCCATCTCTTTTGAAAATTAATCCATTTAATTCAACTTGATCAATATCAGGATGATTATTCATAAATAATATTAATTTATCGTAAAATCTGGCTTTCATATAAACATCAAATATGGAATATTTTGATTCAATAGATTCCATATTTTTAACTTTTAAGTAGAAATAAAAGGTTATAGAATTAAGCAATATAATCATAATTAATAGAATAACTGTTATTCTCATTTCTTTAGAAAATTGTATACCTTTATAAAGTTTTCTACGCGTTCTTTATATCTATAATCTGGATATTTTTCTAAATAAAGAATATAAAAATCATAAACATCTTTATAATTTTTAATTACAGCATCAGATAATTTTATTGCTAAATCATTCATTCCATTCGTTTTTAAATGAAAATATAAACTTTCAAAGAAATCAAAAGATTTATCCGGGATACCTCGGAATTTTTTTGCCATATAGTAATCGGCTTTTCCTTCTTTTTTTGATATTTCTATTATATTCTCAATAGTTTTTTCATATCCTAAGTAATTGTTAAAATTAAACATAATTTTCATGTATTCTGTGTATACATCTTCCCATTCTGGGAATCTATTCCAACCACCAGGTAGTATTTCAATAGTTTTATTGAACCAGTGAACAAAATCATTATAATATTTTTCTTTTAATATAGTTATTTCATTAACAACTTTTTCATTAGAATTAAAGAATTTTTCAATATTAGATAAATTTTGGAATATTAAAACATTTAATTTCGCTATTAATCTATATGCATTTTTCTCATTAAATGAAATATAATTACTTTCTAATTGGTCAATTTCATCTTGAATTGATTGTATATAGGCTAGAGCCTGAGATAATTGAATATTATTTTCATTTTTCAATAAAATATAAAGCCTTTTTATAGTGTCTCTAATTTGAGGTCTATTAAATGGCATTAAATCAATGGGCCCCTCAAATTTATTTAGCATAAAAGCATATTCAGGTGTTTTCATATCCATATATTTTTCAAGATTATTATAATCTAATTCCATAAGTCTATATGGTGTTTTAGCTAATAATTGGGCTAGATAAAAGCCGGATTTCCCAAATGCAGAGTTTGCTTTTAATGATTTTAAGAAATATTCTTTAGCCTTTTTATATGAATTAAAAGCTTTATTTTCGTAATCAGCTTTAGTTGATAAATATTTTTGTTTTTGCTCTTCAAGATTTTTTATTTCATTGGAAACTTTTTGTAATTCCACAGGATTTGTAACCTTATAATTTTTATATTGGTTTATTTTGTCGTCTATTTGCTTTAATATGCTAGGAATTTGTTTTTTGACAACATTTTCATAAGCATCTATTTTCATATATTCAGTGTTTCCGATTTTGAAATAAACTTCAGCTGCTGTGGATTGGATTTTTAAATATGAAACAATTATGCCTATTATAAAGAAAACAATGAATAAAGATTTTAAAGTGTTTTTATGAATAGTAATTTTTTTAGTTTCGCCGAATTGTTCTGAAACAGCTATTGAGATAATAAATAATGCAGACATTATATTAGGATGCAAATGCATTGGGAATTCAGTAAAAGAGTGAATAGCAACAATAGTTAAACTCCAGGCAAAAAGATTAAACATTAATATTTTATCAAAGTCTTTTAATTTAAAGACACGCTTTAAGAATATTACGATTAGCCCAAATAGAAGCAATATTATAGGAATAAATCCCAAAAGACCAGTTTCTCCTAATACTTGTAAATAGTCATTATGTGCTCTTTTAAAATTATTCCATGCATAATAAAACTTTTCTGGATTTCGTGCCTGTATATCAGCCATGTATCTTACAGCATAAACAGGGTATGTTGCTATTCCTCCACCAATAATTTTATTTGTTGGATGATTACTATCTTTCCATTGTTCTACAGCTGCAAGCCATGAAAGTGTTCTTTCATCCCATGATGAAACAGAAGTCATTGCTTCGAATCTTTTTGAAGCGACAACTTCACCACTTTTATTAAAAGGGGAAGGAATATTGAACATAACAACTAAAAAAGAAAATGTTAAAATAATGAGTATTAAGGGAATAATAAATCGTTTAGATTTGATATAATTTATTTGTTCTTTATCTTTATTCTTTAATATACTAATAGTGAAGAAAAATGTAAAAATCATCATACCCAAGAAAAATGAAAGATAAATAGAACGTGTTTGAGCAAATAGTAATACCCAGAACATAATGAAAATAGATATTATAGAAAAAAATCTTTTATACATATTTGATTTTTTAGACAAGGCAAAATATATTGCTATAGGAATCATTTGTCCCATATAGTCTGAAACAAAATTAGGGTTACCTATTGTGGTTCTTAAAGTAATTCTTTTTGATGGATCACCATATTTTCCAAAAAATAAATCAAAACCATAAAATTTATTCAAAAGTCCGTCAAATCCGATAATAAAACCAGTTATTAAAAAGATAAATAATGCTGCTTCAATATATTCAAATTTTTCCCCAAATCTATTTGTTAAAATATATGAAACAAAAACAATCATTAATATATAAAACGCAACTTCAAAAGAATATCTAAAGTAATATTTATTTTGAATCAAAACACTTATTAAAGAAAAAACAGTTGCTAAGCCGAATAAAGAAAAATATATATGGTTTAAAGAATACTTGATTTCATATTTTTCCTTTTGAATTTTATAAAAGTAATAAAAAAACATAATTGTATAAAATATTGAAAAAACAAGGTGTTTTTGAGTTGAATATTCATAAACCCAAGTAGGAACCATTAAAAAAGGTAATAACAAAAAAAATAGACCCATTGATAATATATCTTTTGGGTATTTGGATAATTCTTTCATAACAAACCTCCTCTAATTTTTTCTTTCTATAATATCATACCACAAATTTTTTATTTAGCAACATATAAAATAAATAAAAATAGTATATAATAATATATGTAATGAAAATAATATTATACGGAGGGATAAAAGTGGAAAAAAACAATCATCACCATCATCACATGAAACACAAGAAATCTTTAAATGTTTTAAAAACTGCAAGAGGACAAGTTGAAGCTGTTATAAAAATGATTGAGGATAACAGATATTGCATAGATATATCTAAACAAATTTTAGCTTCTATATCTTTATTAAAAAAAGCAAATTCGCAAATTTTAAAAGAACATCTTGAAACATGTGTAAGAGAAGCAGCTTATTCGAATGAAACCAGTGAAATAGAGAGCAAAATAAAAGAGTTGGAAGAAGTAATAGAATATATAAATAAGACACTTTGATATGTGTGTGTTTATTTATACAACAAAAATTCATTTTATATATTAAATAGTGTTAATTTTTATATTTAGATAGTTAAAGTAAAAATAAAAAAACAATTTAAGTAATACATTTTTTCCTTTTAAACCGACTTTTTTTAACAGAATTCGGATATAATATAAAAGAAATATATCACTTGCTTCAGGAGGAGAAATGCTGTGATCATACCTTTGAGTAGTCTTGTAATTGGGATGGATGGGATTATAGTGAGATTAGAATTTGAAGAAACTATTAAAGAAAGATTTATTGCTATGGGATTAATACCCGGAAAGAAAATTACTTATGTGCACGAATCACCTTTTGGAGACCCTATGATATTTAAAATAGAGGATAATAAAATTATGATAAGAAAAGATGAAGCAAATAAAATTTTTATAGAAGTGACAGAAGAAATATTATCTTTAGATGAAAGTGTTCCGGGAGAATATGAAATATTTATTATTAAAAGTGGAGTCTTTTTTAGAAGAGAATTAGAAAATATGAATATAAAGCCAGGAAACAAAATAAATGTAATAAATAATCATTTTGGAAAAGTCACAATGGAAATTAATGGTAAAAAAATAGTATTTGGAAGAGGTAGAGCAAGAAAAATTTTATTGAAAAAATAAATAACTGGTGGTGGTACCACATGATAAGTGAAATTTTAAAATATATTGAAAATAGACAAGAAACCCTCTCCACTGATGATATAAAAAGAAAATTTAAAATGACAGAACAGGAATGGGAAATAATATTTCCATTTTAATTTCAAATGGAATAAAAATAAATACTTTCGATTCATTAGATTTGAGATGTAATGATTGTCCTATAAAAAATTTTTGCAATAAAAAACAATGTGGAGGGTGATCTATGACTTTCGAAATTGCCATAATAGGAAATCCTAATGTTGGAAAAACGTCTATTTTTAACATAATTACTGGAAGTAGGCAGTATATAGCAAATTGGCCCGGAGTTACAGTTGAAAAAAAAGTTGGTTCTTTTAAATATAAAGGACATCATTTTAAATTAGTTGATCTACCTGGAATTTATACTTTATCGGCACAAAGTGATGATGAGAAAGTTGCTAGAGATTATCTAATAAATGAATCACCTGATGCTGTAGTAGTAGTGGCAGATTCTTTAAATTTAGAGAGATCTATGTATTTATTAATGCAGATTTTAGATATGAATTTACCCGTTATTTTAGCTATTAATTCCATAGATGAAGCACAAGCAAAAGGTAAAATAATAAATCCATCATTTATATCGAAGACATTAAATATACCAGTTGTATTGACATCTGCAAAGAAGAACATTGGTGTTGATGTGTTATTAGAGGCTATACATAAAACAGCAGAGAAAAAAAATGATCCTGTAAGAAGTTTTATTTATCCAGAACCAATTAGTGAATTCTTAAAATATTTTTCTAAAAAAATAGAAAAATATGATTTTTTTAAATCATACGATAAAAATTGGTTAGCTATTTACTATTTAGAATTTGGAAATAAAAATTTTCATTATCCCGAAGAGTTAGTACAAGAAATTAGTTCAAAGTTTGATATTAATAAATTAAAATCAGAATTTATGAATTGGAAATTTAATTTTATTGCAACAATAATAAAAAGTTCTGTTGTTGAAGAAGGCAGAAGTTGGGCAATGAGAGATATTTTGGACCATGTAATGACGCATAAAATATTGGGCTTATTAATTTATATTGTTGCTTTGTATTTTGTCTTTTCTTTAACATTTAATATTGCAAGTCCACTTTCAGATTTAATTGATATTGGTTTTAGTTATTTAGGAAATTTAATTGATGGAAAAATAGAAATTCCATGGATGAATTCTCTTATAGTGGATGGAATTATTGGTGGTGTTGGTGGGGTGCTTATTTTCTTACCTCAATTATTTGTTTTATTCTTTTTTATGGGATTTTTGGAAGAATCTGGATATTTACCTCGTGCAGCATTTTTAGTTGATAAATTAGTTAGAAAATTTGGACTTAGCGGCAGATCATTTATGTCAATAATTTTAGGTTTTGGTTGTAGTGTTCCGGCTATTATGTCGACTAAAACTATTGCAAATAAAAAAGAGAGAATGGCTTTAGTTTTGAGTATCCCTTTTGCATCTTGTTCGGCAAGATTACCTGTCTATATTCTTTTAATTAGTGCATTTTTTGATAAGAACGCAGCAACGGTACTATTATTAGTATATATTTCCAGTATAATACTTGTATTATTATCAGCAAAGATTTTACAAATATTTTTTATTAAGGGAGAAGAAGTCCCTTTTACAATAGAATTACCAAGGTTTAGAATGCCAACATTTAGAAATTTAGCCCTTTATTCCTGGAATAGAGGAAAACACTTTTTAGAAAAAGCTGGAGGTATTATTTTAATTGCCACTATTTTCATATGGTTATTGTCCTATTTTCCAAATAATAATGATATTGCGCATTCATATGCAGCATATTTAGGTAGATTATTCGAGCCAATAACATTACATTTAGGTTGGAACTGGCAAACAAATATTTCTTTAATTTTTGGCGCTGTAGCAAAAGAAGTTGTTGCCTCATCATATATGGCAATTTTGAATGTAGGTGAAGAAAGTATTACTTATGCTTTGCAGAATATTTTATCTCAAAGATCAGCATTAGCTTTAATCTTTTTTGTTTTAGCCTACATACCATGTTTTGCAACATTAGGGGTTATCAAACAAGAAACAAATAGCTGGAAATGGGTTTTTTTTGAATTGTTTTATACTTTGATAATTGCCTATTTAATAGCTAATTTTGTTTACTTGATAGGAGGAATTTTCCTATGATAAATAAAAAAATAATTTTAATTTTAATAGGCATATCATCACTTGTAATGGGTGTTTTAAATTTCGAATATGATAATTTTATTTTTATATCATATATTACAGTATCTTTGATTGCATTTATTGGATTATGGGAAGATATAAAAAATATATGGTATCATAAATCCGCGCATATAATTGTAAGTGGTATTATTTCTGTATTAATTGGGATATATGAATTATTGAAATATTTGTTTGAATGGCTTGCTATTTATACAAGCGATGGAGATATACCAGAATTTAAAGTATATATATATGTATTTACTTTTTTAATGCTATATATTTTTATTCGTGAAACAAATTATTTAAAAAAAACAGGTGAAGATAAATAAAAAAAACGGCTTTAAAGCCGTTTTTTTTAATACTCAAATAATTTCATTGATATAATGGAATTATTTGATAATAAGAAAATAATATCACCAGTAGAATCTACTAAAGCATATATAATGTCTGTTCCTAAATTAAAGGTTGATAATTTATTTAGATTTACACTATTCCAAATTTCCACTTTTCCATTTTTTCCTGAGATTATGAAATAATTTTTTAATAATGATGGTGAGACGTTGTAAACACCTTCAAATGATTGGAAAGAAGTTAAAATATTTCCATTTTCAATATTCAAAATTAAAATTTTTCCATTAAATTGAGAGGCTATTAAATATTTGTCATTTTTTAATAATAAAATATCTGTGATTGTTGCCTCAAAATTTACATTCCAGATAATATCACCATTGAATTTATCGATTTTAGATATTGTACCATCTTTTGTGGAAATATAAATAGCTCTATCATTTACGCTTATTTTTGTTATTTCATCTTTTAAATTAGCTAATAGTTTGCTTTCTGTGCCAGTAATTGTGTAAAGTTCTCCGTTTTGTAAAGCAACATATAGGACCTTATTTTTTGAAATTAAATAAGTAATTTTACTTTTAAAATCGAACATATAATCTATTTTTTTATTGATTAAATTATAAACGTTTAATACACCTTTTTCATCCCCAGAATAAAGTAATTGATTATCATCGTCGAAAGTTAAAGCTGTAATTTTCGCATCATGACTATAATTATCGAAACCTTTATTGTTTACAGCAGAAACTATTATTACCATTTTGTCATTGCCATAAGCCATTAAATTATAACTACTTAATGCCAAAGATTTATTAATAATATTAGTTTTTAAATTCCAATTTTCTGTAAGAGTACTAACTAAACTTTCTTTTTCTTTATTTGTATTTACTAATATCATATCTATTTTTCCATTATTATAAGGATTAAATGATATTTTTCTATTTTCTTTTGAATAATCACCATATAATATTTCATCTTTAGATAAAACAAGCATTACATTTCCTTCAGGTATTTTTGCGTAAGTTAAAATAGAGTCTTTTGATATTTTGTGATCTCCAAATATGCTGCTAACTTCCAAATTACTATCATCACTACCAGTTATATCACCAAAAAATTTCATTCCATTTTTCAATATGAAATATGTATATTTAGTTTTTGGGTTTTCCATTCCACCAGAAAATCCGAAAATGGAAGAATTAAATAAACTTAAAGTTCCATAACCTAAATCAAAGAAATAATAATCATTTACTTTTTTTAAGAAGTTAACATACTTAAATGTATAACCATTAAATAATTTTAATATATAAGGTTCTTTGAATTCATATCGTGGATAAGATATGCTTTTTATAACGTTAAGGTTCAATACACCCTGCCCTAAAATTGGAATATTTAAAAATAATTGGTTCTCTTTTGCTTCAAATATATTTCCTTTAATTTCAGTATAATTATCTCCTAATGATATTTCGAAATTTTGAGGTTGTTCTTCTCTAAACCATTTTATATTAGGGACATTTGGGTTTGCAAAGTTGACAAATTTTAATTTTGAAACATCATTTAATATAAATTCTCCAATGTTCATTTGAATATTTGCTGTTGTTGAGGCATAGGATGTTAACTTTCCAGAAAAGATTTTATCATCTATGATAACCCCATAATCTGAGGTTGTCTTTTCATCAAATGAGATATATAAAACATTACTTTCCTGTACAGTATAAATTTGATTAAAAAGCTTTACAGTAATATTTCCATCTTTAATTTCTATAACCTCAACTTTAACAGTGTTACCGTCAACAGATTTCATTAAAGCACCAAATGAGTATGAAAATAAGAAAATTAATAAGACCAAAATAAAAAATTTTTTCATAATCAGCCTCCTTTCAAAAACTATATTTAAATAAATTTTATTATATAATATCCAATTATAATAGAAAATGTTTGTAAAATCAAAGCATTTTCAAGATAGTTCAATTTTACAGTGAAAGCTTTAGTTTTTATTTTTAATGTAAAAAATGCAATAATTAATGCCAAAAGAGAAAAACTTGAATCTATTAATGTGAGATGCATAGGTAAATAATTTAAAATAGGAATTATAGGTATTAAAAGAACTAAGTAAAAGTATTTTTTAGATAATTTTAATGCAGCAATTAATTTTATAGAGTAAAAAGTTGTTATAAAAGAAGAAATATATAATATTTCTTTTAAATAACCATGAAGACCTATATTTTCTTTTATGAAAAATGTTTGTGTAGGAAATATACCAGATAATCCAAAAATACTAAATATTGCCAACATCTTATTAATATCATATTTTTTTATAGTCTTTATTAAATCTAAATTCCTATAGTTAGTCTTTTCATATATTCGACCAACATTATAAAAAGCTAAAGATTTATACAACATTTGTAATATAAAGAATAGAATAAATAATTCCTTTTTTTCCGCAATAATAATTAACGCTAAACCTATTTGTGACATTGTAGAATAAGCTAAAATTTTCTTCGCATCATTTTCAAAGAAAGCTAAAATACCACCTAGAATTAAAGAAGAGAAGCCATAAATTAAAAATATTTCTTTAGCTTCGACATAAAAACCATCATATAATGAAAAAGAATATAAAACATATGTACCTATAGGAGTAATATACCCCGATAATATAGCTGATATTTCAGAAGAAGATTCAGTATAAACTGCTGGAAGCCATGCAGCTAGAAAAAGCATACCACTTTTAACTAACAATCCTGTTACAATAAGTGAAACAGCAAGGGGATTTGGTTTTGATGAAAATGCGATATGTAAGTTTAAACTACCAGTTTGTGCATAAATTAAACCAACACCTAATAAATAAAAATTTAATCCAATATAGCTTAAAAACATATATTTTAAGCTGGCCCATATTCTTCTTTCTTTTCTTCCTAATCCAATAAGTAAAAATGATGATATCGATATTAATTCTAAATGAACATATGTATTAAAAAAATCTTCTGAAGTTAAAATCCCTATTAAAGTCCCATTTATTATTAGCCATAATGCAGTAAATATATTGTTATGTCTTCTTGCAGATCTCCAATAAATAATTAACATCATTATATTAAAGAAGAAAGCTAGAATATACATTTCTTTAGGGAAATATATTTCAATACCTTTTAACCTATCCCAACCACCTGGGAAAATTCTTTCTTCATTGCCAAAAAATGTTAAATATGTATTTAATGATAGTAGAACAGCATAAGTAATAAATCCTATTTTTCTATGATGCTTTTTGAAAATATATGATAAAATTCCAAAAGATATAGGAATTAATATTAACAGTATAGCCATTATTTTTCTAACTCCTCTTCAATTATGTCTACATTATGTGTTTTGAATTTCTCTGCCAATATCATTATATATACTAATGAAAGTGAAATCGTAGCGAAACCTATAACGATAACTGTTAATAGAAAAGAATGAATTAATGGATCAGCAGCATCTTTTACTATATCTGATGTGATAATTGGAATATTTTTATCATAAGCCAAAACAACAAAAAATAAAAGAATTCCTGATTGAAAGATGCTTAAAAAGAATAATTTCATTATTAAATCTTTTTTTAAAATGAGACCAAAGAATCCTAGAATAATAATTATATAGGAATAAATGAAATATAATTCCATTAGAGTAACCCCCTATGTTTTATAAACTGATAAAGAATAGTCCATGAGCCTCCAAAAACTTCGAAAGCTATAAAAGAATTTAGCATTACGGCACTTCCGCCGCTAAAGATGCTTCCGGGTTGAAATTTTGGAAAAAAGTTGATAAAATATTCGCCGAAAAATAGCTTTCCTATAATAGCATAAACTATAATAAATAGAGGGATTAATACCTTTATTTCTTCTATTCTGGATTTTTCAAATATTTCTTCAATATCTTCGTATTTTTTTATTAAAGCAAGTGAAAGTACCCCAGTTCCAAGAATAATACCAGAATTAAAACCACCTCCCGGATACAAATGACCTGTGAGTGTGTTGTAAATTCCTAATAATAAAGTTATTGGAAACATAACGGGAGAAAAAACTTTTAAAACAACAGATGGTTTAGAAAATTCTGATTTATTTGGTTTGAAAAATTTCATAAAATAGGAAATACCAATTATTGTTATCGTGAATACCAGTATTTCGAAAAATGTATCATAAAATCTATAATCTAAAACAATAGCTGAAACAATATTTAATGAACCATTTTCGTTTAGAACATTAATATTATAATTAGGATTTTTAAGAATATTATAAGGCGTTTCAATATATAATAAAAAAAAGAACATAAATAATAAAATTAAAGAAATTATAAATCTTTTCATCCTATATTCCTCCGAACAATGGATTCATATTCTTTTGAATTTAAAAAAGTTTTTAAAAATCTATTAAAATCATCCTTAAGTGCTTTGTTATTTTTTGAAAAAATAAATCTATATGAATTACTAGAAATTTCTTTTACCTCAATATCAGAATTTTTTCTAAAATAATTTTTTAAACGCAAATAATCGATAATTTTCTTCTCCCCTTGATTATTTAAAACAATACTTTCATAATTGGGATCAATTTTTCCTTTATATTCAAATAGTTTTGTTGGAAGGTATTTTTTTGAAAATATATAGTTACATTCATTTTCATTTTCTATTATTATTCCACCTGCGATTATATCAAATTCATTATTATTAATATATTCTAATAATTTTTCTTTTTTTATTGGTATATACTCTATCTCAAAAAAAGAATTTTCTGAGAAATTATCCAACAAATCTTTTTCAAAGCCTAATAATTTGTCTCCATGTTTTTCAAAAAGATAAGGTGTTTCAACATATCCAACTGTTATTTTTGATCTTGTTTTTATTGCGATAATATAAACAAAGATAATAAAGGCAGATCCTATTGTCATTTGTACAGCAGCAACATCAGGAGCATTAAAAATAAAAAAAACTCCTGATAGTATCGTCCCAAAAGCAGCATATATAAGAATAGCGTTGATATATTTTTTGACAAAAAGCATAATAAAAGCCAATATTATTAAAGAAATTAAGAAAATATTTTCAATTAATGAAAGTTCAATCATTATCTCTCACCTTTATTTTATTATGTGCAGCGCTATGTGCAATAGCATGAGATAGAACAGGACCTATCAATAAAACCAATAATCCAATAATTATAAATCTAAAGATTATTTCCTGATTTTTTAGAGCTAGACCAATTAATACTGTAAATGTACCAACAGTATCAGATATACCTCCAAATTGAATTCTTGTATATAAATCTTTTTGATTTATCATTCCAATACTTCCAAGGAATATTAAGATTCCACCTATAATAATCAGCAAATTACTAAACATTATTTTCTACCTCTTTCTAAAAAACGAGAAATAATAACTACTCCCCATAAGTTTAAAACTAAAAATATAATAATGATATCAATCATCACGATAAAATTATTTATAATGGCATATACTAAAGAAATAATAGATATTTTTGATGACATAGAAGAAAATGCCAAAACTCGATCCCATGCTGTGGGACCGAGAATTAATTTTACTATCATTAATATTAACGATAAAAGTATTAATATATTTAAAATTGTATAAATCAGAATAATTCACCTCGCCAAACATCATTAGAAGAATGAGCATCTTCAGGTGTCTTATCGAATTTGTGTATTATAAGATGATTTTTTTCTTCTAAAATAAACATAGTACCAGGAGTTAGTGTAATACAATTTGCAATAGCAGCTTTTTCTGCTTCTGTTTTGTTTTCAACGTCTATAGGAATCAAACCACAATAACTTTTTTTAAATAAATATTTTAATGATAGAAATGTCATCTTATACATAGGTAATATTCTACCTATAGCAGAAATAAATAATTCCACAAAACCAAAAATCTCAGATTTTAAAAAAAACTCTGAGATTTTCACAACTAAAATTGTAACAATTATTCCTATTAAAATTGTATAATCATTGATATCTCCAATAAATCCTAACCATAGAAACATAATAAATAAGTGTATCATTTATAACTCTCCATTAAAAGTTTTATAGTTTCTACCACATCTTTTTCCAGTTTTTTAAGATCAGATGTTTCTTTGCTAAAACCAGCGGCTCTTGGATGGCCACCTCCTCCGAAATGGACAGCAACTTTTGATACATCAAACCAATTTTTTGAACGCATACTTACGTGATAAACATTGGGTTCAGCTTCAGAAAAAGTAATAGCAACTTCTACACCTTTTATTGATCTTAACTCCCCAACAAATGATGGAGAATCTTTAGGTGGAATTTTATATTTTTTTAGCATATCCAAAGTTATATGAGAATAAGCAATGTTATCATCAAATCTCATTTCATCAAGGAAATCTTTATATAACATTAAATGCTCATATGGCTTATTTTCTAAAATCATATTACTGATAAACCCTATATCTCCCCCTTTATCAACAAGCCAGGCAACATCTTTAAATATTGTGGCATCGGTATTAGAATATTTAAAAAAGCCTGTGTCTGTTGCAATGCCCAATAAATTTACTGTTGACAAATCTTTATCATATTCAATTTCAAGCATTTTATTTAATCTTAAAACCATTTGAGCAGTTGCACCAAATTTATCAACCCAATTTATATTTCCGAAATATGTATTTGTTGCATGATGATCTATTACAACACTACGAGCAAATTTAAAATGATCATAAACTCTTCCAATTCTATCTGGGGATGAAGCATCAACAGAAATAATTAATTCTGCAGGAAATTCTTTTATGCAATCATAAGATTTTATCTTTTCTTTCACATAAGGGAATTCTTCCAAATATCCAGGTATTTCCCAATCAATAACACCTCTAACATTTTTCCCGAGTTTTTCTAATCCCATAGTTAAAGATAAAACTGAGCTTATATCATCACCATCAGGCATAATATGTCCTACTACTAAAATGTTTTTTACTTTATTTATTTCACCAATAATTGATTCTATTGTTCTAATCATTTTATCACCTCAATATGTTTTTATAGCAATTTTTACAACTTTAGCAAATTTATGTTTTATTCTTTCAGCGACCTCCATAACCTCTTTATGATTTAAAGGTTGAGGCAATATTCCAGCAGCCATATTAGTAACTGCTGAAAAGGAAACCGATTTTATTCCACAATGATTTGCAGCGATTATTTCAGGCATAGTCGACATTCCAACTAAATCACCTTCAAATCTTTCTAACATTCGAATTTCTGCAGGTGTTTCATATGCAGGTCCCATCATCCAGCAGTAAGTACCTTCTTCAATTTTTATCTTTTTTTCTTCTGCTTTTTCTTCAATTCTTTTTAACCATTTTTTGTCAATTGGGGTAACCATAGCAGGAAACCTTGGGCCTAATTCATCAGTATTTGGTCCAATTAAAGGGTTTTTTAATGCAAAGTTGATAAAATCTGTGTTTGCTACAATATCCCCAGGTTTTAATGTTCTATTAACTCCACCAGCAGCATTTGTTAGAATTAAACCTTCTACTCCCAGCTCTTTGAAAACATAAATTGGGAATATTAATTTTTTCAAATCATGTCCTTCATAAGCATGAAATCTTCCTTTTAGAGAGATAACAGGTTTTCCTTCTAACATTCCAATAACCATTTTTCCAGCATGTCCAACAACAGTAGATTGAGGAAAATGTGGAATATCTTTGTAATCGATCACAATAGGATCTTCTATTTCATCAGCTATATATCCAAGTCCCGAACCTAAAATAAGACCTAATAATGGTTTTATATCAGTCTTAGAACTAATATAATTAGCTGCCTCCCAGATTTTAGTGTACATATAGATTCCTCCTTTTATCTATAGCTTTTTATTATATTTTATCACAAAATCGCCCTGAATTTACTATTTAAAAAAATATCTGATATAATTAATTATATAGAAAAAATTAAGGAGGTGAAAAAATGATAAAGGAAAAAAAGATAATAGAATTTTCTAATGAGTTAGATTCAAAAACACCAACACCAGGTGGTGGCGCTGCAGCAGCAGTTTGTGGTTCTCTTGCCGCATCACTTGGGGGTATGGTTTCAAAATATTCAATTAATAAAAAAGGTTTAGAAGATTATGAAAAAGTTATAGAAGAAGCTTTGGAAAATTTTCTTGTTTGTAAAGAAAGATTATTAGAATTGGCTGATGAAGATGTTAAAGCTTATCAAAAATTCAAAGAAGCTTTAAAATCGAAGGATAAGAAGTTAATAGAAGAAGCTACAAAAAACAGTATTGAAACAGCATATAAAATTGCAAAGTGTGGATATGAAATACTTAATAATTCTTATATGATTGCAAAGTATGGTAATCAAAATCTATTATCTGATGCAATAATAACAGGTTATTATGCCTGGGCTACTATGCAATCAGGATTAACACTTGTAAAAGATAATTTGAATTATTTAAAAGATGATGATTATAAAGAATCTTTTAAAGAAGAAATTAAAGAATTTATTGTTGAAACAGATAATTTAATAAATAAAATTAGAAATTTAAGTGAAGAAAAAAATCATAATTACAGGAGGATATTTGATGTTTGATGACATACCTTTAAAATATGAATTATTGCATAAAGACAAAAATTCAAATGCTAGAAGAGGAAGAATATATACACAAAATGGAATAATTGAAACACCGGTTTTTATGCCCGTAGGTACAAATGGTACTGTAAAAGCATTAAAAAATACTGATTTAAAGGATATAGAAGCAGAAATTATTCTTGGAAATGCTTTTCATTTGTTTTTAAGACCTGGCTTAGAGGTTCTTAAAAATGTTGGTGGTCTTCACAATTTTATGAATTGGGAAAGACCAATATTAACAGATAGTGGAGGTTTTCAAGTATTTTCTTTGAGAGATAGAAAAATTTCTGATGAAGGGGTTTTATTCAGATCTCCGCTTGATGGATCAAAGATAATGATGACACCAGAACTTTCAATGGAAATTCAAATGACTATTGGTTCTAATATTGCAATGGCATTTGATGAATGTGTCGAAGCAGGAGCAGAAAGAAAATATGTTGAAGAATCTGTTGA
This sequence comes from Marinitoga hydrogenitolerans DSM 16785, assembly GCF_900129175.1. Taxonomy (NCBI): domain Bacteria; kingdom Thermotogati; phylum Thermotogota; class Thermotogae; order Petrotogales; family Petrotogaceae; genus Marinitoga; species Marinitoga hydrogenitolerans. Next base: position 68,578 of record NZ_FQUI01000002.1, on the reverse strand, counting down.
TAGAACTTTTGAATGGGCAAAAAGATCTTTTAAATCTCATGCAAAAAAAGATCAAGCATTATTTGGAATTGTTCAAGGAGGTTTTTTTGAAGATTTAAGAGATAGAAGTTTAAAACAAATTACATCAATTGATTTTGATGGTTTTGCGTTAGGTGGATTATCAGTGGGAGAACATTATGCAGAAACAGAAAGGATACTAAAACATTCTGGTCCTAAACTTCCTGAAAATAAACCGAGATATATAATGGGAATTGGAACACCTTTAATAATATTAATGTCAGTTGAAAATGGTATGGATATGTTTGATTGCGTCCTTCCAACAAGAATGGGAAGGCATGGTACAGCTATGACATGGGAAGGAAAAGTGAACTTAAAAGCTGGAAAATGGAAATATTCAACAGATCCAATTGATAATAAGTGTGATTGTTATGCTTGTCAAAATCATACACGAGGATATATTCATCATTTAATTAGAAAGGACGAAATATTAGGAAAGATTTTATTGAGTATACATAACTTGAGATTTTTAATTAATTTCGTGAAAGAAGTAAGAAAAGCAATAGAAGATGATAGGTTTATACAATTTAAAGAGGAATTTTTATCAAATCCAAACAATATTTATTAAACGCGAAGTCCTTTAAGGACTTCGCATATTTTAAGTATTTTTATTTTAATAGAGTTGATATTATTTCCATAAAAGCTCTTGTAGCTCCACCTAATGAAATTGACATGTTATAAATTCCGGATTTTTTTATTTCTGGCATAGGATGATCTTTAATTATATTTTTTGTTAGTTTTTCAATATCCTTTGAAAAATCGTCTTTTACGTTTATTAAATCTCCACCAATAATTATCAAATTTGGGTCTAATAGATAAATGATATTAGAAATAATTAAAGCAATATAATATTCAATTTCATTTAAAACTTTTAATGATATAGTATCTTTCCTTTTTACCCCATCGATAAAGTCAGATATCTTTATATCTCTTTCTTTTAATATTTTAGAATAAAAAGGACTTTTATGAGAATAATGACATATTAAATTTAATATAGATAATTCTCCCCCATACTTTTCAAAAGGTGTTGCTTTCTTATTTTCATTTAAAAATAAAAATTTACCAACCTTTCCAGCTAAACCATTTATACCTCTATAAATAGATTGATTTAATATTAATCCAGCACCAATTCCTTCAACCATTAATAAATAGACAAAAGAGTTGTAATTTCTTCCGATACCATACCAAAATTCTCCAAGAGCAGCAGCATTTGCGTCTTTTTCAATAAATGTAGGTATACCAAACCTTTTTTCAAATTCAAGTTTTAATCCATATTTTTTATTATCTAAAAAATATGGAACATTGTATATGACTCCTTCTTCTGGATCTACTGGTCCCGGTATTCCTATACCAATTGCACTAACGTTAATATTCTTTTTTTGAGCCCATGAAAGCAATGAAACAACAGAATTTTCAACATCTTTTAAAATATCTTCAATGGATTGTATTTGATAAAACTTATGTTTTAAATGTTTTAAAAGTTTTCCAGATAAATTGTAGATTCCTGCAGTAAAAGATTTCCGTTCAAATTCAATGCCTATAACATATAATGCATCTGAATTTACTTCTAATAAGATTTTCTTTCTTCCAACTCCTCCAGAAATCTTATCACTTTCTATAATAAGATTTTTCTTTTTTAATTCTGAAACAATATTGGAAACAGATGCACGTGTGAGATTAAGAATTTGAGCAAGATCACTTCTTGATATAGATTGTTTTCTAATTAGTGTGGAAAAAAGTTTAAATTTTGTTTCGGAGTTTGAATATATAAAGTTCATTTTTTCACCTCGATTATAGTATGAAGAAATTGAAATGCTTTTAAATTCATACTATATTATAACATAAAAAAATCAAAAGGTTTTTAATAAAATAATTTGTATTCGTTTTTTGATAATTTAAATTAATAATAAGAAGAAATTAATAATTTTATTTCTTAAATATATTTAATCAAATTTGATCTCTTTTTATAACCGCAAATGAGAAATAAATGATTTGACTTTTAAATCAAAAGGAGTTATAATAAATTGCAATTAGTTAATTAAATTAATTAATTAACTAATTGCCTAATATTTTTTAATAGGAGGGATTTTTCGTGAAAAAGATTGTATGTATATTTGTTTTTATTATGTCTTTATCTTTTTTTAATTTTTCATTTGCAAAAAATATTGTTGTAAGCGAAGATTTAGTTGGAAATCCTAAGGCTGAAATCACACTTACATGGGCAGCACTCCCACATTACTCATTATCAAACCCATATCAACAAAGAGCTGATTATTTATTTGAAGCTGCTGAAAGATTTGCTAAAAAAAATCCAGAAGTAAAAATATTACCAACTTTATTAACAGGTGATGTTGCAACACAGGTAATGAAGCTTCTTCAACAACAAAATCTTGGTAAAACCCCAGATATAGTACAAATTGATTCTTTTTATTTACCTGTGTTTAAAGATAAGTTGCAAAATTTAAATAAATACATAACCAGAACAGAATTTGATGACTTTTTGCCTTATGTAAAAAAGGGAATTGTAGATAAAGATGGAAATATAAAAGCAATATGGTTTACAACAGATGTAAGAGTTTTATTTTATAGAAAAGACTTAATAAAAACGCCGCCTACAACATGGGATGAATTAATCACTGTAGCTAAAAATATTTCTAAAAAATATAGAATGACAGGATTTTTATTTCCAGCAGGAAGAGGAGAAGGAACGTCTATATGTAATTTTCCATATTTTTGGGCTCAAGGTGGAAAACTTGTTGATGAAAAAGGAAGACCTGTATTTAATTTAGGGCCAAATAGAAAGTATATGATAAATGTATTAGATTTTATAAAAAGATTAGTTGATGAAGGAGTTTCTCCAAGAAGAGTTGTTAACATAAAAAGCGAATCTGATGTTAATGGTGATGTTATTGGAAACAATGTAGCGATGTTTATAGGTGGAAATTGGCAAATAAAACAATTATCAGAAGTTATGGGCGAAGAAGAATTTGCGAAAAAATGGGATATTGCTCCTTTGCCTCAATTTAAAAAAGGTATGAAAGCTACAAGTGTTGGTGGTTGGACATGGGGAATAACTACTGACGATCCAAAAAAACAAGCAGCTGCTATTAGATTTATAACAACTCTTTATTTTGGAAAAGAAGGTATGGCCGGTTGGACAAAAAATGCTGGATATCTTCCAACAAGAAAAAGTGTTTATAAGGAATTCAGTTATTACTCTGAAAATCCATGGATGGAAAAATTATTAAAAATTGCAGAGGATGGATATGTTAGACCAGGTTATCCAATATATCCAACAATCTCAACGGAATTTCAAGTAGCTATTGCCAATGTAATAGAAGGGAAACAATCTCCTGAAGAGGCTTTAAACAATGCGTGGGCAGAAGTTATGAAAAAATATAATGAAATAAAATAATAAAATTTAATACAAATGGCCCTTGAAAGTAAGGGCCATTTATATATGGGGGTGAAAATCTTGAAAAAAAGAAATTTTTATATATATATTACACCGCTTTTTTTGATTTTATCAGTGTTTTATTTAATTCCTATTTTGGATGTTTTTAAATATAGTTTTACAGACATTAGATTAGGTGAAAATCAATATTCTTTTACATTTTCTTCTTATTTTAGCGTTTTTTCAGATTTAAATTTTTGGATAATGTTAAAAACTACATTGTTATTTGTTTTTTTGAGCATTATTATTCAAATTTTTTTAGGTATTTTAATTGCAGCTTTAATCGATGAAGGAGAAAAAAGAAATTTAAAAGGAACATTAATTCTTAGAACTGTTGTATTAATAGCTTGGGTAATTCCTGGAGTAATAATTGGAATTATATGGAAGTTATTTTTAACAGAAGCGAATTATGGCATCTTTAATTATTATCTTATGTTAATTTTCGGGCATTCTTTTCCATTTCTTTCAAGCCAAAAGTTAGCGATTTATTCAATTATAGTTGCTAATGTATGGCGAGGAACAGCTTTTTCTATGATTATGCAATATGGCGGTATTAAACAAATACCTTATGAATTATATGAAGCAGCTGGTATAGATGGTGCATCAGGTATTAAAAAGTTTTTTTATATAACACTACCTCAATTAAAGCCTATGATTTTTATTAATACAGTTTTGGTTACAATTTATACATTTAATACATTTGATATGATAATGACCTTAACTGGCGGAGGCCCTGGAAGATCCACGGAAGTTATTTCATTAAATATTTATGATACGATTTTTGGGAAATTGAATCTTAGTAGAGGATCAGTTTTAGCAGTGATTTTATTTTTCATAAATTTAATTATATCCATATTTTATTATAAGATGGTAATTTCTAAAGGTGGTGTTGAAAATGATTAGAAATAAAAAAGGTGATATTTTAATATATATTGGATATTTTATAATTTTTTGTTTTTTTCTACTTCCATTATTATGGATTTTTTCGATTTCTTTAAGACCTTTAAGCGAAGTTTTTAGATATCCGCCAACATTAATACCAAGGAAAATAGATTTGAATAATTATACAAAAATATTAAGAGATAAAAATATTGTTTTTTACTTATATAATTCATTTAAAATAACAATATTTACAGTTTTAGGAACCTTGGTGGTTAGTATTCCTGGAGCTTTTGCTTTTTCAAGATATAGGTTTAAATTTAAAAAAGTAATTCTATTTTCAATATTACTTTTTCAAATGATATCTCCATTGATAATAGCTATTCCTTTATATAATTATTTTAATAAATTACAATTATTGGATACACATTTAGGTGTTATTTTAGTATATATTGCGATACAAATTCCATTTACAGTTTGGTTATTAAAAGGAACAATAGATAGTATTCCTGTAAGTATAGATGAAGCTGCAAAAATTGATGGATGCACTGATTGGCAATTGCTTTTTAAAATAATACTTCCACTTGTTACTCCAGGAATTTCAACAGCAGTAATTTTTAATGCAATATCAAGTTGGGGGCAATTTATTATACCTTTTATATTGTTGAGTACAAGAAAATTATTCCCAATATCGTTAGGTATATATAACTATCAAGCTGGTGGCGAGGCTATAACTATACACTTGACAGCAACAGCAAGTATTATAGCAACCCTTCCAACAGTAATATTATTTATTTTATTACAAAAATTTATTGTAAGCGCTTTAACAGCTGGTGCGGTTAAAGAATAAAAAAATTTGTACGAGGAGGTTTTTTGAGTGATATCAACAATATATGCGCATATTATTTCACACACACATTGGGATCGTGAATGGTTTTTAAATAGTGAATATACAAATGAATGGTTAATTCCTTTTCTTGATTCTCTGTTTGCTTTATTGGAAAAAGAAAAGACATATCGTTTTATTTTAGATGGTCAAACATTGATAATAGAAGATTATCTTCAACAATTAGCGGAGAAGAATATGGATGTTACTTCATACAAAGAAAAATTAAAAAAGTATGTACAACAAAAAAGATTATTTATAGGACCATATTATTTGCAACCAGATTGGCAGCTTACAAGCGGAGAAGCTTTAGTAAGAAATTTATTAATTGGGCATCAAATTTCAGAAGAATATGGAAATGTTATGAAAGTAGGATGGTTGTTAGATAATTTTGGTCAAATTTCTCAAGCGGTACAAATACATAAAAAATTTGATATTAAGGGTCTTTTTTTATGGCGTGGCATTGAGATGGAACCAACTGATATTAATTCCGAGTTTTTATGGGAAAGTCCGGATGGAAGTCAGATATTATCGGTTTATCTTTTAAGTAGTTACAGAAATGCTATGAGATTAGGCGAATACAAAGAAATTTTTAAAGAGAGAATCGAAAATGAAGTAAAAAAAATATATCCTTTTGCAACTACGCCGAATGTATTATTAATGAATGGATATGATCAGGAAATGAAACCAGATAATTTTTTTCCTGTATTAAGAAATACAGAATTTTCAAATATAAAAGTCAAACAAAGTACTCCTGAAGAGTATATAGAAGAAATTAAAAAATATTCTCCTAAATTAAAAGTATTAAAAGGAGCACTTTATAGTGGAAGATTTATTTCTGTATTTCCTGGTGTTCTTTCTTCGCGAATGTATCTAAAATTGTTAAATCATAGATGTCAAATTGAGTTAGAAAAGTACACAGAACCTTTCTCAACTATCAATTGGTTGTTTACTGGTATGTATGAAAAAGAAAAAATTGAAAATAGCTGGAAGATGTTATTGAAGAATCATCCGCATGATAGTATTTGTGGTGTTAGTATTGATGATGTTCATATAGATATGGAAAAAAGATTTGAACAATCGTACTCTTTATCAAAAGAAGTTTCTATGAATTCATTAAAACAAATAGTTTCGTATATCGATACATCTTTAGAAGAAGATCCTTATATTATTTTTAATAATATGCCTTATAAATTACAAAATAAAATTATTACTTTAAAAACAGATGAAAAAAACTTTTATATTTTGGATTCACATAATAATTATATACCCTTTCAAAAAGGAAAAGATGGCAAAATATTTATTTTGCTAAATGAAATTCCAGCAATGGGATACAAAACAATTTATCTCAAAAGAAAAGATAAAAATTCAAAGATAAAATATTTGAATTATGATAAAGTGGTCACGAAAAAGAATATAATAGAGAATAAATATTTGAAAGTTATTCTAAATTCTAATGGTACATTAGATTTAACAGATAAAATAAATAATTATACGTATAATAATTTATGTACTGTAATTGATGAGGCAGATGCTGGTGATGAATACAATTATTCTTATCCCGAAAAAGATGTAATTATTACAAATAATAAAAATAAAGCTAAGATAGAATTTATTGAAAAAGGCCCTCTTAAGGTTGTTGTTAAAATTAGTTTGAGTTTGCTTTTACCTGAATCATTAACAGAAGATAGAAAGACAAGAACTAAAATATTAAGGGAAATGCCAATTATTCATTGGGTTATTGTAGAATCAAATTCTCCTGTAATAAAGATTAAAACAGAAATAAAAAATACTGTTAAAGATCATCGTTTGAGAATTTTATTTCCTACAGAATTGAATTCAAAGCATTCTTTTGCCGGTTCTCAATTTGATATAATGAAAAGAAGCATTAAACAAAAAAAGTTTGATGATACTTTGATACCGGATAATGTAAAAAGAATAATCATTGGTGCTAGAGAAAATAAACCAATAACAACATTTAATCAACAATATTTTGTTGATATAAATGATGGAGAAAAGGGAATTTCTGTTTTAAATAAAGGTTTGACTGAATATGAAATTTTACCTGAAAAAAATACTATAGCGCTAACTCTTTTTAGAGCTGTAGGATGGTTAGCAAGAAATGATTTATTAACAAGAATAGGAGATGCAGGTCCGATAATATTTACACCAGATGCTCAATGTTTAAGAAAAATGGAATTTGAATATGCTATTTATCCTCATAAAGGTTCTCATGTTGATGGTATGTCATATTATAAAAGCCTTGAGTTCAACATAGAACCATTAATTGTCAAAACTGATAATCATATTGGAATATTAAAAGATGAAAATAATTTTTTTGAGTTAATATCTGAAAATAATTCATTACAGCTATCTTCTTTAAAAATTGCAGAAAAAAATGATGGAATAATTATTAGATTATTTAACACGCTTGATAAAAAAGTCTCTGGAAAAATTTCAACTATTTTTAAAATCAAAAATGCTTATATAACAAATTTATATGAAGATAATATTGGAAAAGTAGAAATTATCAGCAATAACGAGATTTCTTTTAAAGTAGAACCAAAAGAAATAGTAACTTTTAAATTAGATTTTGATATGAAGAATATTATAAAGAATAAAAATATGAATTCTTTTTATTTTAAAATAATTAATAGAGATTTTGAATTAAATATTGATAAAGATTTTCAATTATACGAAAGTGTGCCTTTAATATTAAAAGAAGATATAGAAAGCGAACAAAAAAGAATGAAGATTATAGAAAAAAAATTAGAAGAAGCTAAAAAATTAGCAAAAAAGCTTGAAAACAAATTAAGGAATATGAAGAATTCTGATAAATTTATAGAGATACAATATGAATATCATAAAATTAAAAATGAAATAATGTCTTATGAAAGGGCTTTTTTGGAAGCTAAAATATCTGTAATTTTATCTCAAAAAAAATATCTTGAAACATATAAAAGAAATACAGAAGATTTTCTTCATCTGATAAAAAAAATTAAATCAGAATTGAGAGAATTGGGATATTTACTAAATAACGCTAGAGTTAATAAACGTGTATATGAATATATTTATGAGTATTATTATCAAAAATATAAAAGCTCTAAAAATATTGGAAGCAAAGATTAGTTAAAAATTTGATAATTATCAGAATTGAAAGGTGGGAAATGGTGAATCAATTATATTTATCTAAATTTACTAATTTAATACCTAACTATAAAGATATTCATTTATTACCTAAAATAATAAAAAAGATGTTTTTTGATGAAAGATTAAGAAAAAAATTTGATATAATTTTAAAAGATGGAGTATTAATAGATCAGCATGCAGAATTAGGGAAAGATGTTGTAATAGAGTCCGGAGCAGCAGTTTTAGGTAACTCAAAGATTTTAAAAGGTAAGATAAAAAAAGGAGCTATAGTTATTGATTCAATAATTGGAAAGATTGATGCTAATCCAAATAGTTTGTTTTATTTAGTTGAACAATTAAATGATAAAAAAGTTTCAGCAAAAAAAGATGAAATGATTTTAGATTTAATTATTTTAAAAAATGAAATAATAAAAAAAGTAAGATTAGTTTTAAAAAAATGGGAAGATTTAAATAGTAAAAAATTTATTATAGATGGAGAAGAAATGCTTTTTGATGATATAATCTCATTATCAAAATTTAAAAGGGATTATATTAATGGTACTAGTTATGACTTTCGTAAAGTTTTATTTAATATACCCGTAAAAGATTTATTTGAAAAAAATAGTATTTTAAAAAGATATGAAAAAAATCCAATATTATCACCAATTCCAAAAAACGACTGGGAATCAAAATTGGTTTATAATCCAGCTGCACTTAGAATAGACGGCATACATTACATAGTTTATAGAGCTTTTGGAAATGATCATATTTCTAGATTTGGTTTAGCATGGAGCAAAAACGGTTTAGATATTGACGGGAGATTAGATTTTCCAATTTTCATTCCTACTACAGAATATGAAATACCAAAAAACGAAAAATTAAATGAAAGGAAACGTGAAAGAGGTGGTGTAGAAGATCCTCGTCTAACAATAATAAATAAAAAGATTTATATGACTTATACGGCCTATTCTGATAAAACTCAAATTGCATTAGCTTCTATTGATATAAAAGATTTTATTAATCTAAAAGATATTTCGAAAAACGAAATTAAAAACAAATGGACAAAACATGGACTTTTGTTTCCTAATACTTATGATAGAAATGCCGTCTTATTTCCAGAAAAGATAAATGGTAAACATGCATTATTACGCAGACCAATGATATCTAAAAAAAAAAATATTGCTATTAGTTATTCAAATAAAATTGAAGAAATATGGAATAATGATTTTGTGGATATTTTGAAAACTAGAAAAAACAAATGGGATTCAGAAAGAATAGGTGCGGGACAGATTTTGCGAACTGTACATGGATTATTATTGATTTATCACGGAGTTGGAATTAATAAAGGCAGAAGGAGTTATATGTTAGGTGTAGCTTTACTAAATCCAAACAATCCATCAGAAATCCTTTATCGTTCAAAGAAACCTATATTTTTACCAGAAGAAGATTATGAATTATATGGTTGGGCACCAAATGTTGTATTTACTAATGGAATAACTATGAAAAATAAAGATTCAAATGAAATAATAAAAGATAAAGATGAACTTTTATTTTATTATGACGGAGGTGATAAAGTAATCGGAGTTGCATCTGCAAAATTAATGGATATATTAAGTTCCTAATATTTATAACAGAAAACTAATATAACTAAAATTATATAGAAAGAGGGATATTTATGAAATTTGCTATCGTTATAAATACTTATATAAGAGTTAATGAAAATCTTGTAGATAACTTTGATCATCCAACACCATTAAATGAATTTGAACAAAAAAATACATTGTATAAAACAATAAAAAGCATTAATAATTTAAATATGGATGAAAATGATGAATTAAATGTTTATATTTTTTCAATAGCAGCACATGAAAATACTTCTCACGATGATGAAATCAAAGAAAAAACAGAAAAAATATTAAAAAAATTGAAATTTAAATATTATTTATATACAAATACAGACATAAAAAAGTACAGAGAAAAATACAACTCAAATTTCTTTTCAACAAAAGGATATTCTGAAATAAGGAATCTTGGTTTTATATTCCCTACTATGAATAATGAAGATATTATTATACAAATAGATGATGATGAATTATTAAGAAAAAATTATATTATAAAAGCTAAAGAAATTTTGACAAAAAATCCTGATAAATATTTGATCACTGCCCCATATGAAAAAAATGAAACAATAAGAATTTTAGGAAAAGATATTTTAAAAAGTTGGAGAAAAAATGAATCTATGGATAAAGATATTATTAGATTATCTAAAACTAATGATTTAAAAGAAGCTATATTTGGTTTTGGCGGTAATATGATAATACGAAAAGAATTTGCTCAAAAAATGTTTTACCCTTTAGAAATACCCCGTGGAGAAGATTTTGCATTATTATTAGCATCACGATTAATATATGAAAATGGAAATGAGTATGCAGGAATAAAGCCAAAAGATCCTATATTTAAAACATATTATTGCCCGGAAAAGGATATTACTATTATTCATGAACCACCATATGTTCCAAGTAAAGATTTTATTTTTTATGTTGAAAAAAATTTAAAAAGATTTATTTTAGAGTGGTTGATGATTAAGGGGCAAAATAAACTTAAATTTGAAGATTTGAAAAAATATTCGATATACCTATATGAAATGATAGGGTACGAAGATTTTAAGTCGAAAGTTAAAGAAATACTTTCGGAGTTAAAGTCTAAATATGATGTTACAATATTAGAAAAAGAAATTTTTGATTATTTTGATAAATATTCAAAGATAAATAGATTTGAAGAATACCAAAAAAAGCAAAAAGAATATATGAAATTTGTAGAATCTTTATGTTTTTAGTAATATATAATTTTTTGGAAAACAGCTTTTCATTCTATTATTTTTTTCCAAAATGATTCATCGTTAAATGTTATTTCCCATATATCTCCCTTTGCAAATCTAAGAGCGGGTTTGTTTTCTATTGTTATATAAACATCATAAAATTCAAATGGTAGAATTTCTATGTTTTTTTCTTCATGTTTTAAAAAAGAGCGTCTATTTATTCTGATTGGATTTCCTAATATATCAAGTCCCCAATATCTCATTTCAAAGCTTGTAATAATTTTTTGAGAAACATTTCTTAAAATGAAATGGATGATTTTTTCATCATCATTTTTAATTATTTTTGTGCCGATAATTCTTAAAGGTTCTTCATCATTATCATAAATTATTAAAGTCGCCTCATCACTTTTACCTAAAAATTCTCTATCAATATTTTTAGCAGTGACTTTTAGCTTATAAGTGTATCCTTTTTTTGTTCCAGAGATTAAAACACTTTTATATTCTGTTATAAAAACCAAATCTTGAGGAATTTCTAAATTTTTGAAATTAAGATAATATAATATTGAACCTTCGTATGAAATATCATAATCCCATGCGATTTTATTATTTTCATAAAAAGTATCGAAATTTTCAAATGTAATTTTTTCAGAAAAAGAAAATATAAATAGAAAAAAGATGAAAAAAAAGATTAAAATTTTATTCATAATATCACCTCCGCTTATATTATACTCTATTTTACAATAATTGCAAAAGGCGGAGTAATTCAATTAAGTTTTATTTAATCCGATATAGGTAATTAATGAATTTATTAAAAGAACAACAAATGAAATAATAAAAACGGTGTTATATGAGTACTTATAGGCGATATATCCAGCCAAAGCAGGTGTGAAAATTTTTGAAAAAAGATTTAAACCATTAAACAAACCTTCCCATCTTCCAAAATTAATGGGGGCATATTCTTGTTTTAAAGGCTCTTTGGCAGAGAACCAAAGAACAAATCCCGTACCTAAAATAACATGTGACAGATAAAAAGTAATCCATCCTTTGAATAAAAGAGCAAAATAAAAAAACGCCATTATAAAAGTTCCTAAAATTAATCTATTTTTGTTATCAAGTTTTATAAATTTTCTCCATACAAGTGAAGTTAAAATAGTAACAGAAAAAATTATTTCATAAATTATCATAATTTTTGAATCACCATTTAAAGTTTCTTTAATATAATAGGAGATTATTAAATAACTGCCGAAACCAAAATTTGCGAAAAATATTATTTGGTTTATTAAAACGGTTAAATATTTTCTTAAATTAGGTTTGTGGATTTCAATATGTTCTTTGTGAAGATCGCTTCCGCTTTTTACAAAAGGTAAAATTTTCAAAATAAAAAATGTATAAAATATATTTAAAATGAATACGGAAATAAAAACATTCCTGTAAAAACTTAATGAAGTGTTATTATAGTTAATAAAAAATAATAAAGGTAAAAATAAAATAACTTTAATCCCTTCTGAAATAATTAAGAGATATTTATAAAATCTTTCTCTTTGCTTGGGGGGAATAATAGCTCTTTCATACATGCTTAATAATGGGGAAAAAATTTCAAAACTCCCAATTAATATTTGTGCAAGTAAATATAAGAACGAATTAAAAGCATAAGCTAATACAATATTACCTAAAGCAAAAAGAGTTCTTCCTAAAGCAAGACCGTAATTTGGAGATTTTTTTTCAAAATAATGCCCAAGCAAAAAAGTTAAAATCGCTTGAACCCCATAAACTGTGGAGAATATTAAACCAGCATCATATATACTTAAACCTAATTTGTTTGCAAACATTGGAGAAATCAATATTGTTATAAAAGAATATGCTAATATAGAATTTGCAAAAAAATATTTTTTTAATTTTTTATCCATTTAATCACCTCTCATTATTTAGCTTTACGAATTATTATATATGAAAAAATTTTAAAAATCAATATTTATTAATTGAAATTTTTGTGATTTATGATATAATTTTAATATAAAATGTATAATTTAGACAATGAAATTTTGAAGGAGGGGATTATATGGATAATAATGTTGTATTATGGACTGGAGTAGGATTAGGAGTATTAGCTTTATTACTTGGAGGAATTTTTTTATATCACACTTTAACGTATCCTTTTAAACCGCTTGATATTGATGGTGTGAAAATTGCAGAAATTCCTAAAGAAGCAGTTATTGAGTTTAAAAAAGCAGGTAAAGGTTCTGAGTTAAAACAGCTTAAAAAAGAAGGATTTTTGTTGTATTTTGATGGAATAGCTGAGGGAGCTCCTGGTATGGGTTCAGTAATGTATAATCAAGCAGAACAAGATGCACGAGAACAATTATCAAGATATTTGAATTCTGTTGTGACTAATTTTCAACAAAGAGCTCAGGGAGTATTACAAAATACAACTACTGGAACAGACAATGATAAGGTAATATCTGTAACAAATAATGTATTTAAAAATGTTAGTTCGAATTTTGCTAAAACTATTCAAACTGGTGCTGAAGTTGTAGCTAAATATTATGTAATGAAAGCGGGAAGGATTGAATATCATTCTGTTTTAGTGTATAATCCTAAAACTGCATTTTCCTTATTACAACAACAATCTTATTTAATTGAACAATTAGGAGAACAGGGAAAAGAATTCTATGAAAATTTAAATAAAGTCTTAGAAGAAGCATTTAAAAATACACCAATAAAGTAAAATCAGATATGAATATATTAAGCAATCTCATATGAGGTTGCTTTTTTTTTGATAGTATGTTATAATAGCATAAAATTGAATATTCTCCGGGGCAGGGTGAAATTCCCGACCGGCGGTTAAAGCCCGCGAACCTTAATTGTTTAGTTGAGGTTGATCCGGTGTAATTCCGGAGCCGACAGTTAAAGTCTGGATGGGAGGAGAAATTAAAGGCTATATGATAATAGTTTTTATATTTTTTATGATTTTGTTATTTGCTATATTCATCATATACTTTTATTGGAATTATTGCCCTGGAGAAATCCAGGGCAATTTTATTATTAGGAGGGATATTATGAATATAAAAAATATTATCAAATCTTTTGAATTGAATAAACCAATAATTATTTGGGATGAAAAAAAAGAGGTCGAAGCAGACTTTGTTTTTCCAGCAGAAATGGTAAATGAAGAAATAATAAATTTTTTTGTTAAAAAAGGAAAAGGATTATTATGTTTAGCATCAGAGGAAGATTATCTATTAAGTCAAGGATTTTTTAAGCTTCCTACTAATAATCTTGATACGCTTAAAACGAATTATTTCATTACTGTTGATTATATTAGTACAAATACAGGTATATCTACAAAAGATAGAGCTATTACAATTAAAAAAATAGCGACGGGAAAAAATATATCAGAGTTTAAATATCCAGGACATATACAATTATTGGGTAGTATTGGTATTAATAATAGAAAAGGACATACTGAAACTTCTGTAGAATTAATGAAATTTTTGGGATATAAACCTTTTTCTGTTCTTATTGAGATATTAGATAAAAATGGTGATTCACATAATTATGAATATATAAAATCCATTTCATCTAAATATAATATACCATTGATTAATGTGGAAGAAATTTATGTTGAAGCAATAAAAAAACAATTATATGTAAAGCCTGTTGCAGAAGCAAAACTACCTACAAAGTATGGAAATTTTAAAATTATAGGCTTTGAAAACAATTTTGATAACAAAGAGCATTTTGCTATATATAAAGGAGATTTAAAGAAAGAACCTTTACATGTAAGAATACATTCTGAATGTGTGACAGGAGATGTTTTATCTTCAAAAAAATGTGATTGTGGTAGTCAATTACATTTAGCTATGCAAAAAATAAATAATATAGGTGATGGATTAATAATTTATTTAAGACAAGAAGGAAGAGATATAGGTATTACAAATAAAATAAGAGCTTATGAATTACAGGATAAAGGGTTAGACACAGTGGAAGCTAATTTAGAAATAGGTATGCCTATTGACAATAGAAATTATGCAATTGCAGCACAAATTTTAAAATCTTTAGATATAAAAAACATTATTTTAATGACTAATAATCCCGATAAAGTTTATCAATTGAAAAAATATGGGATAAATGTAATAAGAGAAGAGTTTCATAATGGAGAAATAACAAAGGAAAATAACTATTATTTAAAAATAAAAAAAACTAAAATGAATCACAAAATAAAATTATAGGAGGCTTTTTTAATGAAAGTTTATGAAGGTATTTTTGATGGAGAAAGTTTAAGGTTTGGTATAGTAGTTTCAAGGTTTAATTCTTTCTTTTCTGAAAAGTTATTAGAAGGAGCATTAGATGCTTTAAAAAGGCATAATGTTAGTGAAAAAAACATAGAAATTTTTAAAGTACCAGGAGCATTTGAAATTCCTTTTGTTGTAAAAAATATTATTAAAAAAGGGTATGATGGTGTTATTGCATTAGGTGTTGTAATAAGAGGGGAAACATATCATTTTGAGGTTGTTGCAAATGAAGTTTCAAAAGGAATAGCTCAAATAAATTTAGAAGCAGAAATTCCAATTACTTTTGGTATTGTTACAAGTGACAGTTTGGAACAAAGCATGGACAGATCTGGTGCTAAAGCAGGAAACAAAGGGTTTGAAGCTGCAATGGCAGCATTAGAAATGGCTAATTTAAATAAAATATTGAGAGAGTGATTGTATGAATCATGAATATTTTATGAATTTAGCTATAAAAGAAGCTAAAAAAGGAATAGGAAAAGTTAATCCAAATCCATTAGTGGGAGCTGTGATTGTAAAAGACGGTAAAATTATTTCCAAAGGTTATCATGAATTTTTTGGTGGTCGTCATGCGGAAATAATGGCAATAGATAATGCTAAAAAGAATAATAATGATATAAAAGGGGCTACGATGTATGTAACATTAGAACCATGTTCTCATTTTGGAAAAACACCGCCATGTGCATATAGATTAGTAAAAGAAGGATTTAAAGAAGTTTATATAGGAATGTTGGACCCTAATCCTTTAGTTAACGGAAATGGTATAAAAATATTAAGAAATAATGGAATAAAAGTTCAATATGGAATATTAGAAAAGCAAATAAAAGAATTAAATGAAATTTTTATTACTTATATAACTAAAAAGAGGCCATATATAGCATTAAAATTTGCTATGACCTTAGATGGCTTTATAGCCACAAAAAAATATGATTCAAAATGGATTTCTAATGAAAAATCCAGAAAATTTGTTCATAAACTTAGAAATTATTATTCATCAATATTAGTAGGTTCGAATACATTGATAAAAGACAACCCCAAACTAACTTGTAGATTGAAAAATGGTCGAAATCCTATAAGAATCATCCTTGATGAAAAAGGAGTATTTGAAAATAAAAAATTAAATATATTTGATGAAAAAGGCAGAAATATTATTTTCACAAAAAAAATTATAAAAGATTCTATAAAAAACACAGAAATAATTAATGAAATTAATATAAAAGAGATTATAAAAATTTTATATCAAAAAAATATAGATAGTATTTTAGTTGAAGGTGGAGCAACTGTTTTATCATCTTTTTTAAAATTAAATCTAGTAGACAAAATGCATGTGTTTTATTCTCCTAAAATTATTGTAAATGGAGTTTCTCCATTTAGAAATATAACAATAAATAGTATTAGAGAATCTATTAAATTTAAATGTAAAAAAGTTAAAAGTATAGATGATAATGTATATTGGGAGTTGGAAGCATGTTTACGGGAATAGTTCAGAAAGTTGAAAAAATTTACTTTAAAAATAAAAAAATAATTATAGAAAATATCTTTAAAGATATAAAAATAGGTGAAAGTATTGCAATAAATGGTGTGTGTTTAACTGTAGAAAAAATAGAAAATAATAAGTTGTTTTTTTCTGTCGGAGAAGAAACAATAAGTAAAACTAATTTAAGATATTATAACAATAAAATGGTGAATATCGAAAGAGCTTTACGATTATCAGATTTTCTTGGAGGACATATTGTTTTAGGACATGTTGATGGAATGATAAAATTTTTGAGATTATATAAATTTTCAAACACATATTGGATGAAATTTCAAATTCCAAAAGAAAAATGGGCTATTGTAGAAAAAGCATCAATTACTTTAAATGGAATTAGCTTAACCATTGCTAAAAAAGATTTAAACTCTTTTGATATTCAAGTTATTGAACATACGTTTAAAAACACCAATCTTCGATATTTAAAAATTAACGACCTTGTTAATTATGAAGTTGATGTAATTGCACGATATACTAAAAATATAATAGGATAGGGAATTTCCCTATCCTATTCTTTAATCCATTTATAAACTTCTTCTTTTGTTATAGTGGCTAAAGCAATATAATTGTCCGCAGCTCCGTAATAAATATAATATTGATCTTTATATTCCACCATTGCATCGGAAAAGACAACCATAGGAACACCACCAAATTTTTCCCAAGGTTCTTCTGGTTCTAATATAGGTTTTTCTGTTCTTTTTAAAACCTTTCTTGGGTCATTTAAATCTAATAACATGAATCCCAATCTATATATAAGTCTTGGTGCTTTTTGAACTCCATGATAAAGTAATAACCATCCAAATTCTGTTTTTAATGGAGGGCCTGCAATGCCTATTTTTAAATTATCCCAGTAGCCTTCTCTTGGTTTTGCTATACTTACATAATTATCCCAATGAATTAGATCATCAGAAAATGCTAGCCAAATATCGGGTTCTAATCTATGAAACATAACATATTTTCCATTAATTTTTTCTGGTAAAATAGCTGCATCTTTATTAGGAGATTCTGGCAAAACAATTCCATGTCTTTCCCAATTAAAGAAATTTGTTGTTGATGCTAAAGCAACACTTATATTAGTGGGGGAATATGCTGTATAACACATATAATATTTTCCATTAATATGGGTTAATCTTGGATCTTCAACACCATACATTTCACTAATATCATCAGGTTCAAATACAGGTTTTTCCAGTCTGTTAAAATGAATGCCATCTGTACTAACAGCATATCCTATTCTTGATACCATATCTTCACCTTGAGCTCTGTAAAGCATATGAAACAATTCTCCATCATACACTACTGCAGGATTAAATACAAATCTTGATTCCCATAGGTGATGTGGGTTTGGTGAAAACAAAGGATTTAAAGGATGCCTTTTTAATTTTAATTTCAAAAAGTAACACCTCACTTTAATGTTATTGAAATTCCTTGTAAGAAATATTTTCTAAATATCAAAAATAAAATAACCATAGGAATTGTTTGTATAACTGAACCTGCTAATATAGGTCCAATTCGAGCGCCATACTCATGATTAAAACTAGCTAATAATACAGATAATGGCATTTTGTTATAATCTTTCATTACAATTAATGGCCACATAAAATTATCCCATGTTCCTATAAATGTAAATAATGAAACAAATGAAACAGCAGATTTATTTAGAGGAACCATAACTTTAAAAATTATCCATAAATCACTAGCACCATCCATTTTAGCAGCTTCTATAAAATCATTTGGGGTACTTCTATAACTTTGAGTAATCATAAAAATCCCCCATGCACTCATTAAGAAAGGTATAATTAAAGCTGAATAAGTGTTTATCATACCAAGATTTCGCATTAAAATATAAAGAGGAATAGTGAACATAAAACTTGGGAAAACCATTTGAAAAATCAAAAAATTAAAAATTTTCTCTCTTCCTTTAAATTGAATTTTAGCTAAAGCATATGAAATTATGATTGATGTTAATACGACTAAGATTGTGACAGAACTAGAAACAAATAAACTATTAAAAAAAGCTTTAATAAAAGGTCTGTCCATTCGTTCAGAACTTTTTAGTATAAATCTAAAATGTTCTAAAGTAAAATGGGTGGGCCAAAATCTTGTATATATTTCAGATGATGGTTTAAAAGATGACATAAAAAGCCATGTGTAAGGATATAACCACAGCAATGATAAACCAAACATTATTATATGAAATATAATAGAATTTATTTTTTTCATACAAATTCCACTTCTCTTTCAAATATTTTTCGAGTAATCCATATTATACTAAAACTAGCTGTAGCTATAAAAATAGTCATAGTAGCAGCATACGTTGGATCCATTTTTTGAAAAGCGGATATATACATTACCATCATAGGCATTAAAGTGCTTCTCATTGGACCTCCTCCTGTAATCATATAAGGTTCGGTAAAAATTCCAAAAGAAAGAGAAATTGCAAAAACTAAAACCATAATTATAGAAGGATTTAATAATGGTAATGTTATTTTGAAAAATTTTACATATTTATTAGCACCATCTAATTCTGCGGCTTCATATATACTTTTTGGGATACTTACTATACCAGCATATATTATTAATCCATAATATCCTATAAATTTCCAAACAACCATCAAGGAAATTGAAAACATTGCTAATTGTGGGCTTGTAAACCATGGAATTGTTATTCCAAATAAATTATATATAAATTGATTCAAAGGTCCATTTTCTGAAAATATTTTTGAAAAAACTATTGAATAAGCAACACCAGATGATATATTTGCAATTAAAAAGGATAAAGCTACAAATGTTTTTCCATATTTTAATTTATTCAATGCTATTGCAAATAAAAACGAAAAAAATAGTACCATTGGAATATAATATGCCATGAAATTTATTACATTAAAGAAAGCTTTCCAAAAAATTGGATCATATAATACTCTTAAAAAATTTCTAAAGCCAGAAAATTTTGGAGATCCAACATATCTCCATCTTGAAAAAGCCAATATTATCAACCAAAAGAACGGATAAATCCAAAAAATAGCAGAATAAATTAAATACGTAGAGGAGATAAGGAAACCCTTTCGGGCTTCCTTTTTTCTTAAATTCATACTCATATGATCACCATAATAGCCTATTTATATTCTTTACTGCATTTTTTATAGCTCTTTCTGCATTGGTTTTTCCATATATAATAGGTTCAAGTAAACTAACTCCCATTTCGTCTTGAACTTCAACAGTTTTAGAAGTTAATGCAGGTGGAACAGCATAACCAACATATTCAGCATACTTTGCAACTAAAGGATTTTTTTCAAAGAACTTAGCAAATAAATCATTTGTAAGTAAATCTTCTCTTGCCGGGGGTTGTTTTGTTAATTCTATCCATAGTTTATCATATTCAGAATGTGAAAAGACCCATTTTACAAATTCCCAGGCTTCCTTTTGATGTTTTGAACTTTTGAATATAACTAACCCTTTGGTATCAGCAAATGTATGAATAGATTTATCTTTTGGATAATTATCAGGTACTAATGGAGGAGTGATAATTATATCTTTTATAATATCTGGATAGTGTATTTGAGCATATGATAATGTCCAAGGGCCTTTTAGACCACCAGCAACTGAACCGGTGAAGAAAGGATCTTTACCTAAGTCTACAGCAGACCAACGATTTTTGAACATTGTTTCAAAGAATTTTGCTACGTCTAAACCCGCATCATTATCAAAAATAGCTTTATTATTTTTCGTATCAATATAGGGCTTTCCATCACTAGCGGCATAATAATAACTAATATAGTCGAACCATCTATCCCACCAGTTTTTTCCAGCATATAATTTCATCGCATATTTTTTATTAGGGATAGAGAATTGTTTTGCAAATTCATAGACGTCTGAGTATGTTCTAGGTGGTATTTTCCAACCATATTTTTCTAATATGTCTTTTCTCCACCATACAAGTATAGGATTAGTGTATATTGGAAAAACATATGATTTTCCATTGAATTCCCAACCTTTTATAATATTTTCCATGTTTCTTTTCTTTAATAATCCATCAAAACCAGGTAACTTACTTAAATCAACTAACTGGTCAAGTTCTATTAATTGTGCGGCAAATCCTGAAAAAATATTTGTACATATATCTGGTGCTTCACCTGCAGCAATTGCATTTAAAATAGCTTCTTCGGAACTACCAACTGCTGGAATTGTTGTCCATTCAATATCAATATCTGGATATAATTGTTCATATTCAGCAACAACTTGTTTCCAAAATGTTTCAACATCAGGATTAGGAGCTGTCCAAAATACTATTTTTATTTTAGCAAATGAAAATGTTAACAATAAAACAAATAAAATAAGAAATACTTTTTTCATTTTTATACCCCCTTTGTAGTTTTTCTTTCTATAAATTCAGTGAATAAAGAAGTTACATAAGGATGTAAATTTTTTCCATTGATAAGTTCTATAAGTCTTTCTAAAGCAACATTTCCCATTTCATATTTGAAAACTTTAATTGTTGAAAGAGGTGGATTAACTAATGTTGCATCTATAACATCATCAAATCCTATTAATTGGACTTCATCTGGTACTTTTATATTATTATTTTTTAAATATTTTAATATCATTATAGCTATCGAATCATTAGAAGCAAAAATTATTTCTGGTTTTTTAGGCATTATCATGCTCATAACATAATTTATTGATTCTTCCTCTTCTTTTATTTCATAAGTTATTGGAAATAAATTATTATTTTTCATTGCTAATTCATAACCTTCAAATCTTCGACGGAATCCATAAAACATCAAAGAACCATGAATATGAAAAATTTTTTTATATCCTCTTTTGATCATTTTATCAATAGTATAGTATGTTCCATCGAATCCATTTGAAACTATAGAGTTTGTTTTTTTTCCAACAATATAATTATCAATAAAAACTATTGGGATATTACATTCTAAAATGTTATTAGGTATTTTATCAGAACCTAAAATAAGAATTCCATCATATTTAGTATTTTTTTTAATAAATTCATTGAAAGTCAGAGTATCCATTTTTACTTTATTTTCTTGAGCTCCGTCTGCAATACCTTTTAAGACTATAGAATAAAAGCTTTTTTGTATAAATTCATTTTTCTCTGAAATTAAGTGTTTTTTAATTCTTTCACTATATAAAACACATATGTTGAAGCCTTTTCTGAATTTAGCTAAATGACGAGCTTGAGTTGAAGGTTTATAATTTAATTCTTCAACAGCTTTTAAAACTTTTAATTTTGTTTTTTCTGAATATTTTCCTTTATTATTGATAACTCTTGAAACAGTTGCTGTTGAAACGCCTGCTAATTTAGCAACATCATCAATACTTGTCATTTTATCACCTCATTAGTATGGTAAGCGCTTACCTTAGTTAAAATAATAACATAAAAATTATTAATAAAAAAATGCTAAAATATTTGATAATGTTAGAATATCATGTATTATTATATATAATACAATTAAATTTACTTTTTTTATAATTTTTTAAAGAATTTTAAAAATAGAATAGATAAATATTATTGTTCATAATTCTTATAAGAGATAATAATAAATTGAAATTAAGTATTTAATCAATATGAAAACAATAAAAATTTAATAAATGTAAGCGATTTTCCATTTTCAAATTCAATATTATACAAATATGAATTTGAAAAAAAAATTATTTATTAATTTCGTTTATTTTCGTTTAATTTCAAATATTACGATATTTAGAAAACAAACAAAATAAAGTAATAATTAAACATAACTATTCGTAAGTGAATATAAATATATATTAAGAGATTTTGAAAAAAATAAATAAAGTATTAAAATAATATTGTTAATATATGTACAGTAATTTAGAGAAAGGATGATTTTATGTTTGCTGAAGAAAGACAAAAGAAAATATTGACTTTTATAAAAAACAAAGGGAAAGCATCCGTAAATGAATTATCTAAATTTTTAAATGTGAGTGCTGTAACTATAAGAAAAGATTTATCATATTTAGAAGAATTAGGGAAAGTGATTAGAACTCATGGAGGAGCCATTTTACCAGATCATGCAAAGGTAGAATGGAATTTTTTAAGTAAAATAAAACAGATGAGTTTTGAAAAAAAAGAAATTGCTAAAAAAGCTTACTCTTATATACAGGAAGATGATACTATTGCTCTGGATAGTAGTAGTACAAATTATTATATTGCAGATTTACTAAAACAAAAACCTATAAATGGTGTTACGATAATCACTAATAATATTTATATTGCGGAGAAATTAATTGAAAGTCATTATGAAATAATATTATTAGGAGGCACTATTAGGAAAAATAGTTTTTCTATAGTTGGTCCATGGTCAATAAAATTTCTTGAAGATTTGAATTTAGACATAGCTTTTCTTGGGACAACAGGAATATCTTACGAAAAGGGTTTTATGGTTGCTAATTTTCTAGAGGCTGAACTAAAAAAGGCTATTATACAAGCATCAGAAAAAAAGTTTATTGTAACTGATTCATCAAAATTTTTCAAAAAATCATTCGTTTCTTTTTCTAGCTTTTTTGAAATTACAGGAATTATAACCGATAAAAAAATCCCTATTAAATTTTCTAATTTTTTTGAGAAAAGTAAAATACATATTGATTGCGTTTAATTTGTTTAGGAGGTTTTTATATGTCAATTACATTTATTGGTCATGTATCTAAAGATATTAATATTGTTATGGAGAATTCAAAAATAATAAATAAGACAAAAATTCCAGGGGGTGGGGTATTTTTTGGGTCTATTGCAGCAGCCACGTTAAATGATGAAGTAAATGTGATAACTAAGGTTTCTGAAAAAGATAAACAGTTATTCTCTGATTTAGAAAAAAATCAAGTGAAAGTTAAGTGGATATATTCAAAAAAATCAACTTCCATAGAAAATATTTATCCATCAGGAGATCCAGATCATAGAGTAAGTCGAATGTTATCAAAAGCAGATTCTTTTACTATAAAAGATTTTGAAAATCTAAATAATAAAATTATACATATTTCCCCATTATGGCATGGTGAATTTTCTGAAGATTTAATTCCAGTGATTAGGAAGAAGACGGAAGTTTTAGGTCTTGATGCCCAAGGTTTTTTAAGAAATGTTAATGAAGACGGTAAAATGAATTATTCTGATTGGAGTTTAAAAAATAAGTATTTACCTCTAGTTGATATTTTTAAGGTAGATATAAAAGAAGCCTACATATTAACAAAAGAAAAAGATCCTAAAAGAGCTTTAAATATGATAAAGGATTATGGAGTTAAAGAAATAATTTTAACACATAATAAAGGAATTTTTTTAATGGTTAACAATTCAATTTATGAAGCTTTTTTTGGTAATTATAAAATGGAAGGAAGAACTGGAAGAGGAGATACATGTGTAGCTGCTTATTTGGTAGCAAGAGAAAAGATGAATTATAATAACGCATTAAAATTTGCTGCTGAAATTACAACAAAAAAAATGCAATATAAAGGGCCTTATAGAGGTTAGAAAATAAATCATTTCAGGAGGGATTGGTATGAAAAAACTTAGTGTTTTATTGGTAGTTTTGATGATTGTTAGTACCATGATGTTTAGTGTTAAAACCATAAAAATGGTAGCATGGACAGTAGGACCAGATGATCCGTCGATTAATAGAAAAGTTAATTTAGAAAAAGCAGCAGAGAGATTAAATAAGATGCTTGAAACGGCAGGTTCTGATATAAGAATAGATTTAGAAGTATCTTTTGATTCAACTGATTGGGGATCATACAAACAAAGAGCATTGATAGCATTTCAATCTGGAAAGCAACAAATAGATATTATAACCAGTGGGCATGATGATATTGGAATGTGGGCAGCAGCAAAATATATAATACCTATAGACTCTTATGTTCAAAAATTTTGGGATTTAGGATTGTATGATATAATTCCTTCTTTATGGGAATCAACAAAGTTTAAAGGTAAGATTTATGGAATTCCTCAAGATACAGAAGCAAGACCACTATATGCTAGAAGAGATAAATTGCGAGAAATGGGTTATACAGATGCTCAAATAGATGATATGATGAATAAATTTAATACAGGAGAATATACATTATACGATTTAGTTAGAATTGCTCAAGAAGGTATTGAAATGGGTGTTGTAAAATGGGGATTATGGCATAGACCTTCAAAAGGTATAGATTATTTCCAAATTTTTACATCTTTTGGAGCACAAATATATGATCAAGCTACTAATAAATTAGTTTTTGATGAAGTAAATATGAGAAAAGCATTCCAGTTCTTCTATGATATATCAAACAAATATAAAATTACACCAAAAACTTTAATCGGAACACCTTGGAATTCGGTTCATAGTTCTTTTGCTGGTCCTGAAGGTAATGTATTATTCCATATGGGAGGCACATGGAATGTTGCAGAATGGAAAAAAATGTTTGGATATACAAATGAAGATATAAAAGAAAAATTTGCTTTTTCATTAACACCAAGTGCTTATAAAGGAAAACCTGGAAACACTTTATCACATCCAGTTGTATACATGGTTACTTCAAGATCCAAATATCCAGAATTAGCAACATTATTGATAACATTAGCTTCAGCAGCAGATTTAAATGCTAAACATGCTATAGATAGCGGACATTTAGCTATAAGATTTGAAGAAATGAGTAATCAATACTATGCAAAAGATGAATTTACGAAAAAAGTAACTGCTTTATTACCATATACATCATTTATACCAAATAATGATAGATTTGATGAATATAATAAAGCTATTTTTGATGCAATTACAGCTTTAGAAGCAGGAAGATTTACACCAGATCAAGCAATTAGATTTGTTGAAATGACTTTGAAATCAAGATTGAAAGATGATGTTATTATTAAAAAGTAATTTTATTACTCTCTCTCTTTAGGAGAGAGAGTATTTAAAGTAAAGGGGTCGTGATATAATGAATATTTCTAAAAAAAATTATAAAAAAGGTACAAAGTTATCGCTCTTTTTCTTTTTATTTCCTGGTATATTACTTGTAATAGTATTTTTTGTTATACCAGCAATATTAACTTTTATTCTATCTTTCACTGATATGGATTATTCTTTTAATTGGGATTTTCATGGATTCACTAACTTTAAAGATATGTTTTCTGATTTTTTAGTTCCAATAGTTATAAAAAATACATTTACATATGTGCTTTTAACATTAACCTTTTTTAATGTAGGGTTGGCATTAGTTTTATCATTATTAACAACTTCTATTGATGAAAATGGAGGGTTGGTTTTTAGATTGTTATGGATGTTGCCGAGATTAACCCCTTCTGTAGTTTATTCATTGTTATGGTTATGGATATTTGACCCAACAAAGTTTGGTATGATAAATGGTATAAGGACAGAAGCTTTTGGGAAAGAGCCAATAAACTTTTTGAGTGCTCACCCAATGTTAATTATTATATTTGCAAATGGGTTTGTTGGAGCTTCTTTTGGGATGATTTTATTTACTTCAGCAATAAAATCAATACCACGCGATTATATTTATGCTGCAAAAGTTGATGGTGGAGGATGGTTTTTTACAGTTAGAAAGGTAATTTTACCTATTTTAAAATGGCAAATTCTTTTTACAACAGCATATCAAACATTGTCACTTTTAACATCATTTGAATATATTCTAATATTAACTGATGGAGGTCCTGTGTTTTCCACAGAAGTATGGGCATTATATACATATCATACAGCATTTGAAAATTTTAGATTTGGTTATGGTGCGGCATTGTCTTTAGTTTTAGTAGTATTAGGATTTGTGGCTTCATTAATTTATTTGAAAATCTTTAAATTTGAAAATATGATGGAAGATCCTAGAATAGAGGTTGATTCATGATGAGTGATAAAAAATATAAAATAACTTTTTTTCAAAGGAAAAAAGAAAAAATAATACGCATAATAGTTTATTTTATTTTAATAACTATTAGTCTTCCAATAATTTTGAGTTATTTATGGCTTATATTAAGTTCTTTTTCGAAAGGAATGAAATATGGAATAATTCCTACTGAATTCACATTAGAGCATTGGAGGTTTTTATGGGAATCTGTTAAAGGATACCCTAATATTTGGTCTGTAACTTTTAATACTTTTATTGTAGCTTTTCTTGTAATGGCATTTGAAGTTTTTGTATCGAGTTTTGCTGGATATGCACTTTCAAGGTTTAAATTTAAGGGTAGAGTTCCTATTTTAAAAAGTATTCTTGTATTGCATTCATTTCCTGCAGTTTCTCTTTTGGTTGCTATTTATTATGTATTGAATACGCTAAATTTAATCAATACTTTATGGGGAGTCATTTTATTAAAGGCTGCTTTAGAAATACCATGGGGCTCGTGGATTATGAAAGGTTTTTATGATCAACTTCCATGGGAAATAGAATGGGCAGGTTTGGTTGATGGTTATAGCAGAATACAAGTTTTTAGGAAAATAATTTTACCTTTAGTTAAACCAGGTATTGCAGTTGCTGCGATTTTTGGATTTCTTTCTGGATGGTCAGAGTTTGTTTTTATAAATACATTTATTTTAAACCAACAAACCTGGACTTTGTCAAGATATATAAAAGGAATAATTGGAGATTTCAGATTTGTAGATTATGGTTTATTAACATCCATTTCTTTATTTTACATAATACCAACATTAATATTCTTTTTACTTACAAACAAATATCTTTTAGAAGTTAATATAACGGGTACTAAAGGTTAAGGAGTGATATTTATGGCAACAATTGAATTAAAAAATTTAAAAAAGCATTTTGGAAATGTTAAAGCTGTAGATGATGTTTCATTAAAAATAAATGATGGAGAATTCGTAGTGTTTTTAGGGCCATCTGGATGTGGTAAAACTACAACATTGTTAATGTTAGCAGGAATATATAAGCCAACAGGAGGAGAAATTTTATTTGACAATCAAGTTGTAAATGAAGTTCCTCCGAAAGATAGAGAAATCGGTATGGTCTTTCAAAGTTATGCATTATATCCTCATATGACATTATATGAAAACATTGCATTCCCACTTCAAGCAAAAAAAATGGATAAAAATGAAATAGATAAGAAAGTAAAAGATGTAACTAAAAATCTTGATATTGGTAAATTACTAGATAGAAAACCTAATCAAATTTCAGGAGGACAACAGCAAAGAGTTGCAATTGCTAGAGCTCTTGTAAAAAAACCTAAAATTTTATTATTTGATGAACCTTTATCTAATTTAGATGCTGCATTAAGAGCTTATATGCGTGCAGAAATCAAAAAGTTGCAACATGATTTAGGAATAACTTCTGTTTATGTTACTCATGATCAGATTGAAGCAATGACAATGGCTGATAGAATTGCTGTATTTAATAAAGGTAAGTTGATGCAATTTGATATTCCGGATAAAATATATAATCAACCAAAAAACATATTTGTAGCAAGATTTGTTGGTACTCCGTCAATGAATATAATAGATGTTGAAATTATAAAATTAGGTGAGGATGTTTATATTAAAATTGAAGATGATATTAAGATAAAAATAGTTAATAAGGAAATAAAAGAAAAAATAAATAAAATAAGTGAGAAAAATGTTTTGATGGGATTGAGACCAGAAGATATTAAAATAAGGTTTAAGAAAGAAGAAGGAAATTCTTTTAAATCAAAGGTATATATCCTTGAACCTTTAGGAAGGGAAATTATATATAATATCAAATTAGGAAACAATATTTTTAAAATAATCAGTGATGAAAAGTATGAATTAAAAATAGATGATGATATATATTTAAAATTTCCAGATACTAATTTTCATCTTTTTGATAAAAACACAGGAGAAAATCTTCTTTTTTAGGAGGAATATATGAAAGCATTAAAGCCATTAATAACAGCTCATTCTGGTTGTAATGATACAGAAGATAATTCTTTTGAACATATATATTCAGCAATTAATTCCAGTGCAGATATTATTGAAGTTGATATTGATATGAGTAAAGATAAAGTGTTGGTTTTATCACATGACCCATTTATTTATAAAAATTCTGGGCAT
Organism: Marinitoga hydrogenitolerans DSM 16785; assembly: GCF_900129175.1. Classification (NCBI taxonomy): domain Bacteria; kingdom Thermotogati; phylum Thermotogota; class Thermotogae; order Petrotogales; family Petrotogaceae; genus Marinitoga; species Marinitoga hydrogenitolerans. The sequence goes on along the minus strand of NZ_FQUI01000002.1, from coordinate 39,506 downwards.
TTTGAAAAAACATCAAATGTTATAAATAACATTTTAAGAAAAAATGGAGTTATTTCATTAGAAGAGGTTTTAAAAGATATAAATATGAAGATACATCTTAACCTTGATTTAAAAAGTGAGGATGTTATAGAGCCAGTAATTACTTTATTAAAAAAATTAAATTACACAGAAAAAATAATTTTTAGTGGTTGTAGTTCATCGTGGGTTATGAAGTTAAGAGAATTGGATGATAATTATGCTATTTTTTTGAATTCTCAAGAATTTGAATATTTAACCAAAGAAGATATTAGTATTTTTAATAAAACATTAATAAAGATTGCAATTAAAACTGGAGCAATTGGAATTAATATAAATTATAAATTATGTAATGAAAACCTTGTTTATAATGCACATTTAAATGGATTATTTGTTCAAGTTTGGACTGTAGATAGAAAAGAAGATATGAAAAAAATGATTCGTATGAATGTGGATGGAATCACCACACATTATCCATCACTTCTTAAATTATTGAAGGAAGTTGATGAATAAATTCTTAATTTTTTGAAGTAGATTTATTTTTCAATATAAATAAAAGCATGTCATCTTATATTTAAGTAATCCTCCCTTTAGATTCTGATTAACAAAAAGATGGCGAGAAATTTTCTCGCCATCTTTTTATAAAATTTCTTCTTATAAAAGTTCTTCCATTTTTACAGGGCGGTTTTCTCTTGCGGAAATTAAAGCAGCTTTAGCGATTAAAGTGGCTTTTAAACCATCCTCTCCAGAAACAGGAACATTTTTACCGTTTAATACAGAATTAACAAACTCTTTTATTTCTTCTTCAAATGATTTCATATATCTTTCTAAAAAAAAGTATAAAGGTTTATCAGATAAAACCCCTTTTTCGTTTAATATTATAGTATTGGTAGGTTTATCATTTTGAGCAATAGCACATCCTTTAATTCCAAAATATTCAATTCTCTGATCATAACCATATGAAGTTTCTCTACTATTATCTATTAGACATACGGCATTGTTTTTAAATTTTAATGTTATAACAGCAGTATCAAAATCATGTAATTCTTCAAATTCTGGATTTATTAAAACATTACCCACAGCAAAAACCTCTTCTACTTCCGAATTAGCAAGATATCTTGCCATATCAAAATCATGTATGGTCATATCCATGAAAATTCCTCCAGAAGTTTTTACATATTCAGGAGGGGGTGCTTTTGGATCTCTAGATGTAATTTTTATAATATGAGGTTTTCCTAACTCATCATTTTGTATTAATTCTTTGATTTTTTTAAAATTATGATCAAATCTTCTATTAAAGCCCAATTGTAATTTCACTCCACATTCTTTAACAACTTCCAAAGCTTTTTTGATAACTTCTATATCAAAGTCTATAGGTTTTTCGCAAAATATATCTTTTCCAGCTTTTGCACTTTCTATTATTAGCTTTGCATGAGTATTAGTTGGCGAGCAAATAACAACAGCATCAATTTCATCATCGTTTATCACTTTTAGGAAATCAGAAAAATATTTTTTTGCACCAACTTTTATTGCTAAATCTTTGGCTGCTTCAACATTAATATCAGCAATACTTATTAATTCAACATTATTTAATTTGGCAATATTCCTTGCATGAATTTTACCAATCCTTCCTGCTCCAATTACACCAATTTTAAGTTTTTTATCCATAATATCACCTCAAAATCCTATTAGATTTTTAATATAGTTTCGTGCTTTTAAAGCAAATTTTAATGGTGGTGCTTTTTTTGGATCTTGTTCAGCTTCAACTATTAACCATCCTTTATAATCTATTTTATTTAAACTATTAAAAATAGGTTTGAAATCAATCATACCATCACCAGGAACAGTAAATACACCTTCTTTAACTGCGTTTAAAAAACTCAAATCTTCTTTATAAGTTTTTTCTAATATATCTTTTCTTAAATCTTTTAAATGAATGTGTTTAATTCTATCAGGATATTTTTCTATTAATTTAAGTGGATCTCCATTTGAAAATACAATATGACCTGTATCAAGTAATAAAAAAACTTTTGTTGGATCTGTTAATTCCATTAATTTAATAATTTCTTCATAGGTTTGAACTCCAGTTCCCATATGATGATGATATACTATTTTCATATTTTTTTCTTTTGCTAAATTGCCGAGAATATTTAAACCTTTAGCGAGTTTATTCCATTCTTCATCATTAAAGACAGGTTTGTTTTTGTGTAAAGGTATATTTATATTGCCATGAATGGATTTTCCGCATTCGGCAACGACGATAACTTCAGCACCAACAGCTTTTAGAAAATTCATATGTTTTTTAAAATCTTCAATTGTTTTATCAAATTTATCAACAGTAAAAAATGTGCTAAACCATTGACTGGCTACTTTTAAATTTCTTTTTTCTAACTCTGACTTTAATTTTATTGGATCTTTGGGATATTTATTTCCGATTTCAGTACCTTCATAGCCAGCTTTTTGCATTTCATCTATACACTGTTCAAATGATATATCTCCACCAAGTTCTGGCATATCATCATTTGTCCATGCAATTGGGGCGATGCCAATTTTAATATCATCTTTTTTTAACATAAAAATTCCTCCTATCAATAATCTTTTGCATATTTTTGTAAGTATTCATCATGATCCTTTTGCTTTTCAATAACTTTAGGGTTTTGAGAATGATGAGCAATACCAACTCTCCAAAAAGTTTCATATCCTGAAGATTGAGTTCCAGGTATAATTTTTATATGAATAAGAGTACTAATTTCCGATTCTCGTGCTTTTTTTAAAGCATCTTCTAATTTTTCAATGGTGTCAACATAAAAAGCTTTTGCTCCATAACTTTCAGCATTTTTGGCAAAATCAATTTTCATATATTCTCCATCTAGTTTATCAGTTTTTGAATTTCTATATCTTAATTCGTTCCCAAATCCTTTTTCGCTTCCATGACCTTTTTGTAGAGAGTTTATAGATTGGAATCCTCCATTATCAAACATGATAATATTAATCTTTTTTCCTTCTTGGATTGAAGACACAAGTTCGGAATGCAACATTATATAACTACCATCACTGATCATAGTCCAAATTTCTTTTTTAGGTTCAGCTAGTTTTACCCCGTAAGTTCCGGCAACCTCATAACCCATGCAAGAAAAACCATATTCAAGATGATAAGTTTTAATACCTTTGCATCTCCAAAGTTTATGTAAATCTCCAGGTAAACTTCCAGCAGCTCCAACTATAATATCATTTTCATTAAACAATTCGTTAATTAACCCTAAAGCTCTTGTTTGAACAATACCTTTTTTAGAATTTAAAGAATATAATTTATTAACTTCTTCATTCCATTTATTTTTTAATGAAGAAATATACTTTTGAGTATATCCGGATTTGTATTCTCTTTTTTCAAGTTCTTTTTTTAATTCTTTTAATGCCAATTTAGCATCTGATAAAAGTAATGTTGAATCTAATTTTATGCCGTCAAATCTTGAAATGTTAATATTCAAAAATTCCACATTTTTATTTTGAAATTGTGTTTTAGAAGCGGTAGTGAAATCCATCAATCTTGTTCCAATTGCTATTATCAAATCAGCTTCTTTTGCTAATTTATTCGCTGCTAATGTTCCTGTTGTACCTATTCCACCCATATTTAACGGATGATCCCATACTAATGCACCTTTTCCAGCTTGAGTAAACCCAATTGGAATATTAAATGTTTCAGCAAATTCTTTTAATTCATCATATGCAAATGAATAATGGACACCGCCACCTGCAATGATTAACGGTTTTTTCTTATTTGATATAAGATTAGCCGCTTTTTTCAAACTTTCATAGTTGGGAGTTCTTCTTTCAATTATCCATACTCTTTTTCTGAAAAAATCATATGTATATTCATATACTTCTCCTTGTACATCTTGGGGTAAGGCTAATGTAACAGCTCCAGTTTCAACAGGATCCGTTAAAACACGCATAGCATTTATTACTGCTGACATCAATTGTTCAGGTCTTTCTATTCTATCCCAATATTTACTTACAGATTTGAATGCATCATTAGCAACCATTTTATAATTATTAGGCATTTCTAATTGCTGTAATACAGGATCAGGTTGTCTTGAAGCGAAAATATCTCCAGGTAACAATAATACTGGTATTTTATTTACAGTAGCAGTTGCTGCAGCTGTTACCATATTTAGCGCTCCAGGTCCTATGGAACTAGTACAGGCAAAAATTTCTAATCTGTTTTTTTGTTTCGCGTAAGCAGTTGCTGCATGAACCATTCCTTGTTCATTATGACCCTGATAAAATTTTAATGACAAATCTTTCATGTTTTCTAAAGCTTCTGCAATTCCTAATACATTTCCATGTCCGAAAATACCAAAAATTCCTTTTATAAATTTGTATTCTTTTCCATCAAATTCCACATATTGATTATCTAAAAATTTTAATAAAGCTTGTGCCATTGTTAATTTTAGTTTTTTCATAATCATTCCTCCTCTGGCCAAATGGAAGCATTTTTCTCCATTACCCATAAATGTTCTTTATCAAAAGTTGGAGTAATATATGGGTTATTTTCTAAATGTCTTATGGCCCATATATAATACATTGCATAACCAGGTGCTGAAACTTGAGGATGTACTTTATCATCTAATATCAATACAGTATCTCCATCATATATTTTATATGCATCATCTCCTAAGATTGATATTCCGAATCCTTGTTTTGGTAAAAATCTATAATGATAAATTTCAGGTTGAGGATGATGATGTGGAGGGTAGCTCGACCATTTACCAGGATAATTTATGACTTCACCTATGACCAAATTTGATTGTGGAGCGTTAGATTTATCAAAAACAGTCCTAACAATTCTGGTTGATGTTTCTTTCATAGTACCTTTTCCACGATATTCAGAACGTACATCTTTGGGATTATATAATTTGCTTTGAAAAATAACATCATTTTTTGTTGCAACATAGCAGATCTCAGCTTCTTTTTTTGCAATTAACTTTATATTTATATTATTAGGAATATGCAAAACATATGGAGATTCATCAAATAAAGAATTTCTTGTTATTGTAAATGAAATTTCATCATATTCACATAAAACTTCTCCATTCATTATTAAAAAAACTCTTTCTTTTTTTTCAGAATTTATATATACATCGCTATCTTTCAGTATTATTATTCCGAAGTCCATCATAGTGTTATTTTGTTTATCATCTTCGGAAGTTATAGAATTATATCCTTTTTTAAATTCTTTTTCTTTTTTTATTATCAAAAAAATCCCCCCTTATTTTCTTTTTAAAGCTTTTTTAACTTTTTTTACAATATCTTCTGATGTCAATTTGAATCTTTTTTTCAAATATTCAACATCGCCCACTTCACCAAATTCATCATTTATGCCAATCATCTCTATAGGAACAGGATAATTTTCGGAAACTACTTTTGCTACTGACATTCCCAACCCATTAATGATTGTATGGTTTTCAGCTGTTATAATCGCACCAGTTTTTTTGGCACTTTCAATAATTAATTTCTCATCAATAGGTTTTAATGTAAACATGTCTATAACACGTACATTAATATTTTCTTTTTTTAATAATTCAGCAGCTTTTAAACTTTCACTAACCATAATTCCACTTGCTATAATGGTTGCATCATTTCCATCCATAAGTATAACGCCTTTTCCTAACTTAAATTTACTACAATTTTCATATATTTTAATAGGATTTTTTCTTAATAGTCTTACATAAAAGGGAGCTTTTGTATAAGTTATTTGTTCAACTAAGTTTTCGATCATAACACAATCAGTAGGTTCTACAACATACATTGTAGGTATTGATAACATAACAGCAAAATCTTGTAAAGCCATATGTGTCCCGCCGTTATATGCAGCAGTTATTCCAGGATCTGTAGCAACCAATTTAACATTTAATTTTGCATATGCTACTGACATATATACTTGATCAAGAGCTCTTCGTGACATAAAAGATGTAAATGTATGTGCAAAAGATATTTTCCCTGTTGCCGCTAATCCAGCAGCTATTCCTACCATATTTGCTTCTTGAACACCAACATTAAATGTTCTTTCCGGGAATATTTTTGAAAATTTTATGGTACCATTAGAACTCATCAAATCAGCATCTAAAAGAACTATTTTTTCATCATTTTTTGCTAATTCAATTAGCTTATCTATATAAGCATCTCTCATCATTCTAGTATCCACATTATTATCTTTAGATATCTTAACATCCATTACAAATCACCTTCTTCAAGGCTTTCTAGTTCTTTCTCAAGGATTTTTATCGCTTTTTCAATTTCAGTTTGTTTTACTTTTACATGATGTGCAACTTTGCCTTCTAAAAATGAAACACCTTTTCCTTTAACCGTATTCAAAATTATTACAGAACTTTTATTTTTGATTTTTTTAGCCTCTACTACAGCATTATATATATCCTCAATATTATGTCCATCGACTTCAATAGCATACCAACCAAAATCTTCCCATTTCTTTCTTAAATCTCCTAAATCGTTTATATCTTTTGTATATCCATCTAATTGTTGTTTGTTATAGTCAATAAATACAGTTAAATTATCTAACTTTAAATTTCCTCCATATAAAGCGCCTTCCCAAACTTGCCCTTCTTGAGACTCGCCATCTCCTAACACAACATATACATAATTATCTTTTTTTGAGAGTTTAAAACCTAAAGCTACACCAAGAGCTGTAGACATTCCTTGGCCTAATGAACCTGTTGTCATATCAATTCCCGGGGTTAAGTTTTTATCTGTATGGCTTGGTAATAATGTTCCACCTTTATTCAAAGTTAATAACCATTCTTTAGGGAAATATCCTTTTATCGCTAAAGTTGCATATAGAGATGGACCAGCATGACCTTTAGATAAAATAAACCAATCTCTTTCATTCCAATCTGTTTTTTTTGGGTCAATTTTAAGAACTTTACTATATAAAACAGCTAATAATTCTACAATAGACATAGCACCTGGTAAATGTCCAAATCCTAAATTTCCGATTTCCTTTAATGTTTCTATGCGTATTTGGATTGCAAACTTTTTAATTTTTTTTAATTCATCTTTTGTAAGCATTTTCTCACCAACTGTTCTTTGCTAATTCTTTTATTTTGTTATTAACAGCATCTCCAACTTCATGAGTTTTAGAATTTCCGCCCACATCTTTTGTGAGATATATACCTTCTTCAGTTACTTTTTCTAGTGCTTTCATGATTAATTTAGCAGAATCTGTTTCCCCAAGGTGATCTAACATCATACTCGCTGTCCAAATGGCACCTATAGGGTTTGCAATTCCTTTTCCAGCGACATCAGGAGCTGATCCATGAACAGGCTCAAACATCGATGGGTATTTTTTTTCAGGATTAATATTTGCTCCAGGAGCGATTCCTATACTACCTTGCATTGCTGATCCTAAATCTGTTAATATATCCCCAAACAAATTAGAAGCAACAACTACATCTATATTTTCAGGATGTAGTAGAAAATATCCAGATAAAGCATCAACATGCATAGTGCGAGTTTCGACTTCAGGATAATCGTTTTTTAAATTATTAAAAATGTCATCCCAAAAAACCATTCCATAATTCAAAGCATTTGATTTTGTTGTAGAAATTAAATTTTTATTTCTTTTCATTGCTAATTCAAAAGCATATCTCATAACTCTTTCTGTTCCTTTTCTGGTGAAAACTGCAGTTTGAATAGCAACTTCGTTTTCAGTACCTTGGTATAATCGTCCTCCTGTTCCGGAATATTCTCCTTCTACATTTTCTCTTACAACAACAAAATCAATTTTTTCAGTTCTTAAAGGACCCTTAATTCCTTTTAATAATTTAACTGGTCTTAGATTAACATATTGGTCGAATTCCTTTCTTATAGGCAATAATAATCCCCATAATGAAATGTGATCTGGAACACCAGGAAATCCAACAGCACCCAAATATATAGCCTCAAAATCACTTAAAATTTTTATTCCATCTTTAGGCATCATTTTTCCAGTTTTCAAATAATATTCACAACTCCACGGAAATGTTTTAAATTCAAAATCTATACCTCCGTGTATTTCTTTTATAGTATTAAGAATTTTCAATCCCTCATTTATAACTTCAACACCAACACCATCACCTGGTATTACAGCTATTTTATACTTTTTCATAAAAATCACCTCTTTCTATATGCCTTTTTTAACGCTTTTATGAGCGGCAATTCTTTTCCGGATAAAAATCTAACCATAGCTCCTCCGGCAGTGCAAATATAGCTAAATTTCTTTTCAGCATCTTTTACCAATTTATGGGCAGCGCTTACAGAGTCGCCACCACCTATTACAGAGTAAGCATTTGAATCAGCAATTGCATTCCATATTTCATATGTTCCTTTTTCAAAATTTTTATTTTGATCATAAGCTCCAGCAGGCCCATTGACAAATATAGTTTTTGCGTTATTTATTTCTTTCTTAAATAATTCAATTGTTTTTGTGCCAATATCTAGGAATAGTGCATCGTTAACAGGCAAATCATCTAGACTTACTTCTATTCTTTTTCCGTTATTTTCATAAGCAAAATCAATTGGATTAATAAATTTATCTCCCCACTTTTTCATAAATTCTTTAGCAGGTTCAAAAAATTTATTTAAAGAACGATCATATATAAATTTTTCTTGTTTTTTACCAAAAGATTTGCCTAGAGACATATGCATGATAATTCCAGTTACACCACAAGTTAAAATCTTATCAGCAGTGCCATTTTCTAATACTTGTTTCATCATTCCAAAAGCATCTGAGACTTTTAATCCTCCTAAAACAAAGATAGATGGTTTTTGAGGATTTTTCATTACAGTTGATAAGGCATTTATTTCAGAAATTAACAATCTACCACCAGCTGTAGGTAAAAGCTCTTCAAATGCAACCATTGAAGGAGCATTTCTATGTGCGGCAGAAAAAGCTTCATTTACATAAATATCTCCAAGAGGTGCCAAATGACGAATTAAAAATGTATTTAGCATTTCTTTAGGGCTTAATTTAACAGTATCTTCAAAGGTAGAAATTTCTTCACTTAAATATCTGAGATTTCCGAGAAGTATTGCTTCACCCTTTTTTAAATTTTTTATTAAATTTTGAGCAGCAGGACCCGCAACATCATCAATATATTTAATTTCCGCACCAATTTTTTCTGAAAGCTTTTTCGCATGTTCTTCAAGTGGGATTAGATTGAAATAATCAAGCGAATCACCTTGATGAGCTATTATAGCTAATTTTGCACCTTTATTTAATAATTCTTTGATTGTAGGTACAACCTTATTGATCCTATTTTCGTTTACAATTTTTTTCGTTTTTGGGTCAAGTGGTGAATTGATATCGACTCTTAAAATAACAGTCTTATCGTAAAAGTCAAAATCATCTAAAGTATTTATTTTAAGATCCTTCATGTTATCACCTCACATGTTTTTTAAATAATTGTTTCTCATGATTATTAAGTTTATATGGTGACTAAAAGTCACCATATAAAAGATACTAATAATTTATATTTTTTATATTTAAGTATTTATTAGTTAAGCTTACTGCTTCTAATCTATCTAATTGCATTTTCATTGCTGCTCTAATACCGTCTATTGTTTCTGGAATAGTAACAGATTCTTGAGGAATATGAATTGAATATATTATTCTGTCATCAAATACAGTTATAGTTTCTTCCCATGTAAACACTTCATATAAATCACCTCTTGGATGTCCAAGATCTCTACCAAATTTAAAAATAGATGCATTACCTAAGAATCCATCTTCAATTTTAACAACTCTAATTCGAGGGTGTTTTTTAAATATTTCTACAACAGCTTCTTTAGTAACAGTTTTTTTAGGCTTAGCAGCAACTGTAATAAAATGGCCATGTGTAACAGGAGTATGTACTAATGTTCCTGTAGCTTTTACGTGAGGCATAACAAGCATTAAATCTACAGCTTGATGATTTGGAACTTTGTCAACTTTAAGAGCATTTGTGAGTCCTCTATGATAATCTCCTGGATCAGCAACCCTTCTAACAATTGTTATTATTACATTATCAATTCCTATTTCTCTATCTAACGCATCAACGGTTCTTATTAATCCGGTTGTGTTACAAGAGGTAAGTTTTAAAAATTGTTTTCCCAAACCTTTTTCGAAATTTGCATAACCGTGAAAAAATACATCAGCAATTTCAGTTTTCTCTCCCCCTTGAAAAATAGCTTTTTTACCATATTTTTCATATAATTTTTTATTTTTTGCTCCAATTCCAGCATTTGTAGCATCTAAAATTATGTCACATTTTTTTATCAAATCTTCCAAATTGCCAGAAATTGGAATACCAAATTTTTCTAACTTTTCTTTATTTTCTGAAAGAGCTAAATAAAAATTATAAGGCATTCCTTTTTCTTTTAAAGCCAATACAGGTAATGTGGGAGCAACATCAGCAATTCCTATTAATTCCATATCTTTTTGTAAAGCAACACCGTCAGCTAATCTTTGCCCGATAGTACCATAACCAACCACACCAACTTTTACCATGCTCATCAACTCCTTTTTTTAAATTTTTACGCTTTTTCGTATTATTGGTTTTGTGAAAAGTGAAATTACTATAGGATGAGGATTAACACCATTTACTAGATCAAATAATCTTCCAGCTGCTAAATTGCCCATTTCTTCTCTTGGGACTCTAACAGTTGTAAGCTGAAAATCTTCTGAAATTTTCAGATCATCAAATCCTATAACTCCAACATCGTCAGGTATTTTGTATTTGTTTTCATTTAAAATATTCATTATTTCAATTGCGCATAAATCCTTGCTTGTTACAATGATTTCAGGTTTTTCTTTCATTACATTTTTGGTTAAATTTTTTAAATCGGTTATGTCTTGAAATGAATATATTTTTGGTATCAAATCTTTTTCAAGCAAAGCTTTTTCATAACCTAATTTTCGTTGTTCAAAGCTATAATGTTTTTCTTTAAAATGGAAATAAACAATTTTTTTATATCCTTTTTCTAGAAAAAATCTTACTATATTATATGTTCCCAAAAATCCATTACTTACTATACTATCAACGTCAAGTCCCCAAACATATTCATCAACAACAACAACAGGTTTCTTATATTTTAAAAAAAATTCGATATCTTCTTTTTTTAAACCACCACCAACTAACAAAAATCCATCAACATCATTAAAAGATATATTTAATTTTTTATCTTCAATTGAAAAAATAAATATTTCAGCTTTTATTTTAGAAAAATATTCTTTAATACCAGACATGATTGGAAGGTAAAAATTATTTTTAGAATCTTTAAAACCCTCAAAAACTTCTTCTGTACAGCCTATCGCAATATTCCATTTGTTTTTTTTAGCCAAATTTTTTGCGAATAGATTAGGTTCATATCCTAAAGATTCAATTGCCATTATCACTTTTTTTCTTGTTTTTTCAGAAACATTAGGATTATTGTTTAAAACTCTTGAAACAGTTGCTATAGAAACATTCGCAATTTTAGCAATATCTTTAGTCGTAATTATTTCGATCACCCCTTTTTTTTGAAAACGCTTACATTTTTCTATACATATTGATTATATAAATTATTAATAAAAATTTCAAATTGTTTTAGGTGTCATCTTACTGGTTTATTAGTTATTATACAATATTATTATTATTTAAGTATAAAAATCAAAACTTTCTATTTTTTAAGATTTTTGAAAATTTGATAAATATTAAGTATTTTGCTAATAATGGAAATTAAGTTCTTTTATTCAGGTTTAATCGAATTAAAAGAACTTTTTTGAAGACGAGAAAAAATGTTATACTTTTTATAGGTTTTTTTGAAAACGCTTACAAGGAGGAAATCTTTATGGAAATTAAAAATGTGTTATATGAAAAAAACAAAAATTTTTTAGAGAAAAAAAGATCTATAAGAAAAAACATTACCAAAAACATTTTTTTTAAACGATATTATATTTATCCTGATAATTTAAGAATTAAAAATTATCAGAGAAGGCCTATAGCTATTTTCAATCCTGGAGCGGTGTTAGAAGATAAGAAATTAAAAATTTTTCCAAGATTAATATTTGATTATTATAACTATACGTCGAGTGTAGGTTTTTTTGAATTAAATATAGAAAATATCTTAAATAATATTGTTAAGAATGAAATTGATGCCAGTGTGATTTTATATCCAGAATATTTATGGGAATTTCTTGGAAGCGAAGATGCAAGAGTTATAAAATATAACGGAGAATATCTTATGTTATATACAGGTAAGGGATATGTTGATCACAATGAAAAGAGGAGAGATGTTTTAGCATTTTCGAAATTAGATCATAATTTAGAAATTTTAAATAAATCATTTTTTAAAATTTCAAATGATAAAGAAATATTTTATCCTCCCACAATGAAAGATAGTGCATTTTTAGATATAAAAGGAGATATTGCATCAATACTTACTAGATTAGAAATAGACAACACATTTTTATGTTGGAAAGGAACAGCGGATTTAAAAAAAATGAGGGTATTACCAGACTCGTTAGAACCAATTATGGCAGCAGAATCATGGGAAACAAAAGTTGGATGGTCAACGAATGCAATAAAGGTAGGTAATAATTATTTAGTTGGTTGGCATGCTGTCTTAAAAGAAGATTTGTCGTATAAAAATGGATTTGCTATAGTTGATGAAGAAGGGAATTTACTTGGAATAAGTGATTATTTATTATACCCAGAAGGAATGATTGAAAATTATGGGGATAGAGCTTTTGTTATTTTTGGAGATGGTCTTATAAAATATGGAGATTATATAATTTGGGTAGGAGGTATTTCAGATTATGCAATAGGTATATTTGTTACAACATTAAAAGACGTAATGGAAAACATTAGGATAATATAAAAGTCAAAGTGAAAAAGCCTTTCAGCATTTTTGAAAGGCTTTTTTATTATTTAATTAATATTATTGAATAAGATAAACAATTAAGACTGTGAAAAAGATTACAATTATTGAGTTCATCTTTAAAAAAGATAGTATAAATGCGGTGATAAAACCAATAATACCAGAAACAACATTTCCCGTGGAATAAAAAATATCAGGAATTATTAACATTCCTAAAATCGAATAAGGAATATACTTGAAAAATCTTTTTAAAAAAGAATTAGACGTTAATTTTTCGGAAATAAAAAAAGGAAGGATTCTTGGAACTAATGTAACAATACTCATTAATAAAATTATAATAATATAATCATTCATTATTATCATCACCAATATTAAATTTGTTTTTTTCAAAATAAGCAAAAATAAAAGATATGACAATTGATACAATAATTATACTAAAATATTTTGGGAGATAATTTCTTATAATTATATAAATAATAATAGAAATTATAACGCTTAAAAATTCATAATATGATTTTTTAATATTCGGGATTAAAATACTTAAAAACATGGCATATAATGATATACTCATACTATTTTTTAAATTCGAATTAAAAGTCGATGAAAAAAGTAAACCTATTACTGTACCGAGATTCCATCCCAAATAAGATATTAAAATTAATCCAAAAAGATAATTAAAAGAAATTTTATTCTTGTTATTAAAATATGCTATTGAAAATGTTTCATCGGTAATACCAAAAGAAAGAAAATATATATATTTATTTTTTTCAGCTTTTGTAGCTATAGTAGAAGACATTAAAATATGTCTTAAATTAAGAAAAAAAGTTGTTATAATAATTTCGAAAATAGATGCATTTTTTAGTATTTCAATAGCAACAAATTGGCTAGCACCAGCGAATACAGTTAGTGACATAAGCCATCCAACATATGATGGATAATTATATGTTTTTACTAAAATTCCAAAAGCAATAGCTATTGTAATATATCCTACAGAAATAGGGATTCCATCTTTTAATCCTCGGATAAATTCTTTCATATCAAAACACTCCCAAAGATTTTTCTTCATTATATCATAATTTGAATTAAATATAAATATTAAATCAAAAATGTTTAATATTTATCAATAAAAAGCGATAAATAGTTATCATATATTTTAATTAATCCTTATGAAAGATAAATAGTTTTTGATTTTTATATTAAATATGTTTTAATATTATCGGTAACGTTATCGGTAACGTTACCGATAATAAAATCTCGAGGTGTTATATGTGAAAAAAAATGATATTACAATAAAAGATATTGCAAAGATTGCAGGAGTTTCAATTAATACAGTTTCAAGAGCTTTAAATAATAAACCTGATATTAATATAAAAACTAAAAAAAAAATATTAGAAATAGCAAAAGAATTGGGGTATATAAAAAATATAACAGCTAGCTCTTTGCGTAATAAAAAAACAAAAACAATAGGTGTTTTATTTAAGGATATAACAAATCCTTTTTTTGTTGAAGTGCTTAAAGGTATAGAAAAAGCTACGAAAGAAAACGATTATAGTTTAGTTTTAATGGATGTTGAAAATGATTTTGAAATAGAAAAAAAATCTCTAAAAATAATGGCAGAGAAGAGAGTAGATGGAATTTTAATAAGCCCTGTTAGAAAAGGAAAAAATAATTTTAAAAAAATCATAAATTTAAATATTCCATATGTTATTATTGGAGATCATTTTGAAAATATTGATGCAGATGAAATTTATGCAAATGATGTAAAAGGAGGATATCTCGCTACAAAACATCTTATTGAGAATGGTGGAAAAAATATTATTTTTTTAAGTGTGAAAAATCATAATTTTGTATCTTATTCTAGGTTTTTGGGTTATAAAAAAGCATTTGAGGAATTTAATTTAACCATAAATAAAAAACTAATTTTTGAAATTGATGAAGATGTAAATGCAGCTTATAAAAAAACTATTGAATTTATAGATGAAAAAATCTCTTTTGATTCTATGTTTTGTTTTAATGATATTTTAGCTTATGGTGTAATTAAAGCTTTGAGAGAAAATAATATAAAAATTCCAGATGATGTTATGGTTATTGGATATGATGATATTATATATTCTTCAATTATTGATTTAACAACTATAAGGATACCTAAATTTGAAATAGGTTATAGAGCTTTTCATATACTATTAGATAAGATTAACAACAAATCGAAAGAAATTTCAAAAATTATTTTAGATGTTGAATTAGTAAAAAGAAAAACAACTTAAATATATTTTAAATAAATAACATAATTCCATCTTAATCATACAGGGGGTGTAAATATGAAAAAGTTAGTTTTGGTATTAACAATTTTATTGGTAATTTCAAGTGTCTTTGCAGCATCGAACGATTTAGAAATTTTTAGTTGGTGGACTGGCGGAGGAGAAGAAGAAGGTTTGTTAGCATTATTTGCAAAATTTAATCAATACTATCCTAATATCAATATTATTAATGCTGCAGTAGCCGGTGGAGCAGGAACAAATGCAAAAGCGGTATTAAAAACAAGAATGTTAGGGGGAAATCCACCAGATTCTTTCCAAGTGCACGCTGGAATGGAATTAACGGATACTTATGTCATACCTGGATTAATGGAACCATTAACAGAGTATTTAAGGGAATGGGGAGTGTATGATAAATTTCCAAAAGATGTTATGAAGATTGTTAGTTATCAAGGTGAAGTTTATTCAATACCAGTAAATGTGCATAGAGGGAATGTTGTATTTTATAACAAAAAATTATTTAAAAAACTTGGTTTAACAAAAGAACCTAAATCCTGGTCTGAATTTTTTGCAGCGATGAAAAAAGCACAAGAAGCTGGTTATATTCCATTAGCTTTAGGAGATAAAAACAAATGGACATTAACACATTTATTTGAAAATATTATGTTATCTTTGTTTGGTCCGGAAGGATATAAAGGATTATTTGAAGGTACAACCTCTTTTGATTCTCCAGAAATGGAAATGTCTTTAGTTCTTTTGGAAGAAATGATTCCATATTTCAATAGAGATCATTCCGCACTTACATGGCAAGATGCAGGAAGACTTGTATTTGAAGGGAAAGCATTATTTAATGTAATGGGTGATTGGGAAGAAGGATATTTTAAAACATTAGGTTGGAAACCTGGAGTGGATTTTGGTTGGTTTGCTGTTCCTGGAACGTCAGATGCATTTATGTTTATTTCTGATACATTTGGACTACCTAAAAATGCACCACATAGAGAAAATGCATTAAAATGGTTAAAATTCATATCAACCAAAGAAGCCCAAGATATATTTAATCCAATAAAGGGTTCCATTCCTGCAAGAATTGATGCTGATAAATCTAAATATGACGTATATTTAACATGGTCAATGAACGATTTTGCAACAGTTTCTGTTGTTCCATCAATAATTCATGGTTCAGCTGCTCCAGAGGGATTTATTACAACATTGAATGATTCCTTAAACAGATTCATAGTGAAGAAGAATATTTCTAATACATTAAGGGATATTTTGTGGGCTGCAGAGGATGAAGGTTATTTAACAGAATAAATTAATTACCCGGTTCTTAAGAACCGGGTATTATTAAGATGGTAGGTGATTATATGAGTATTCAAAAAAGAAAATCAAAAATAGGTTTTTACATAATATTGCCTTCTCTTATTTTAATTGGTATATTTGTTTATTATTTTATATTTTTAACTATCCGAACATCTTTTTCAAATTGGAATAGTTTTGGTAGTTTATTGAGAGGTATATATAAGTTTGTTGGTTTTAGAAATTATCAAAGGATTTTTGCAGATCAACGTTTCCAAACAGATTTATGGAACACGTTATTCTTTACGTTATTTTTCATAACAGGATCAATAGCTTTAGGATTGTTTTTGGCTAATTTAATTGATAGAGGTATTAAAGGCTCGCGTTTTTTTCAAAATTTATTTTTATTTCCTATGGCAATAGCTTTTGTTGTGACAGGAACAGTATGGAGTTGGATTTTTGCTCCTGGGAATATTCCAAAAGATCCGCAAGGAATCAATCTACTATTAAAAAATTTTGGGTTAGAAAAGTTGCAATGGTTATGGTATACAAGTTCGGAAAGTGTTGGGAATTTTAATCTCGCTTTGATACCGGTAATTATAGCAGCAATATGGCAAATGTCCGGGTATATTATGGCAATGTATTTAGCAGGATTAAAAGCTATACCTTATGAAATATTAGAAGCTGCAAAAGTTGATGGAGCAAATGATAGATATATTTTTTGGAAAATAAAAATGCCTTTGCTTAAGCCTATTACTTTAAGTGCAATGATTGTATTAGGGCATATATCTTTAAAAATATTTGATTTAATTTATGCAATGACTGGAAGTGGTCCAAATAATGTTACTGATGTTCCAGCAATTTATATGTTTGAATTAACATTTAGATCTAATAAATATGCCATGGGATCAGCTATTTCAGTAATTATGTTATTAATGGTAGCTGTCATTATAATCCCTTATTTATATTTTTCTCTTAGAAGGGATGTGAATTCATGACAAGAACTAAATTATTTATTTATTATACTATTTTAATAATATTTTCTTTGTTTTTTATTATCCCTTTTTATGTCACAATAATAACAAGTTTTAAGTCTTTAAGTGAAATATCAATTGCTACAATGTGGGATTTCCCAAAACATTTTTCGCTAGATGGTTTTTTAACTGCATTTAAAAAACTATCTCCAAATATGAAAAATAGTTTATATTTAACAATACCTGCTACAGTTATTTCATCGTTTTTAGGATCTATAAATGGTTTTGCTTTATCAAAATTAAAATTTAAATTTTCAAATCTAGTTTTTGCATTACTATTGTTTGGAATGTTTATACCATATCAAAGTGTTTTATTTCCTTTAATTCAATTTTTTCAAAAAATAGGATTATATGGTACAATTCATGCTTTGATTATAATTCATGTTATTTATGGAATTCCAATAACAACATTGATGTTTAAAAATTATTATGAAGAAGTACCAGATGAGTTAATAGAAGCGGCTTCTATTGATGGTGCTAACCTTTATGATATCTATACAAAAATATTATTACCAATATCTATTCCTGGGTTTGTTGTTGTAGCTATATGGCAATTTACGAATATTTGGAATGAATTCTTATTTGCGGTAACTGTTACAAATAATCCTTCAAAACAACCTATTACAGTAGCGCTTGTTAATTTAGCAGGAAGTCAAGTGGTAGAATGGAATGTGCAAATGGCGGGCGCATTAATAGCTGCTTTACCAACTTTAATTGTATATATAATTTTGGGGAAATATTTTATCAGAGGATTGTTAGCAGGATCAGTTAAAGGATAAAAATAAAAAAGTTTAAAAGGCATAGGAGGATTTACATGAAGATTTTAAACAATTTTTTTGATGGTGATTATTTAGAAATAAAAGAAACAGGGTATTCAATAAAATTCAAAGTAGAAAAAATTCCTGAAGGATTTATCATTAGAGGGAAAATAAAAGGTTTTTTAAATAAAATAGAATTATTTGAAGATAATGTTGAAGAGGAGTTATTAATCAATAATTGGCAAAGTTGGGGAGTAACAAAAAAAATAAATATTTTAAATTATAAAATAAAAAAAACAGATGAATGGAAAAACTACATGAAATATATTATACATCCTATGCCAGAGTATTTAGAAAAAAATATTATTTCTGATTATTTTTTGGGTAAAAAGAATAAATTATATGGCTTTTTGTCTTCAAAAATTGCTCATCCGTATTTTGAAATTAAGAATAATAAAATAATAGCGTGTTTAGAATATTTTGGGAAATATTCAGATGATTATATAGATATGGAACCTTTAATAATTTTAGAAAATAAAAAATTGGAAAAATTATTAGAAATTTATGCTGATTATGTGAAATTTGAGCTTAAGCCTAGATTCTTTAAATGGAATCCAAAGAAATGGTTTTCAGAATATCAGTATTTTGAAAAATTAACTTGGGAAGATGTAATAAAAAAATTAGAACTATTAAAAGAATATAATTATGAAATTTTTCAATTGGATAATTCATGGCAAGAGGATATAGGTGATTGGATACCAAAAAAAACATTTCCAACTTTTAATAGAATAGTAGAAAAAATAAAAAAATATGGATATAAATCAGGACTTTGGTTAGCTCCTTTTAGTGTTTCTGAAACATCAACTATTTTTCAAAATCATAGAGATTGGTTAGTGAAAAATAAAGATGGAAATCCAAAAATAGTATATTTTAATTTTGAAAAAAACATTTATGCGCTTGATGTAACTCATCCCGAAGTACAAATATATTTACATAACATTTTTAAGAAAATGAAAGAATATGGAATTCATTATTTTAAAATCGATTTTCTTTTTTCTGGAGCTGTTTCGGGGAAAAGATATTTAAATGTAACACCAATAGAAGCATATAATATAGGAATGAAAATTATTAGAGAAGCAACAAATGGAGATTTTCTTTTGGGAAGTGGTTCTCCACTTTTGCCATCAATTGGATATGTAGATGGAATGCAAATTAGTACTAATATTATACCTATATCTAATTTAGAATTTTCAAAATTCACACATTTGAATTCAAATTTTATTTTTAATAATATTATTACTAGGCATTTTATGAATGGAAAATGGTGGTGGAATGCGTCGGAATATATGAATATTGATAATAAGAAACTTGATAAAAATATTATTGAAATGTATTTATACATTTTAGCTATTTTAAATAATACATCCATCCAAAATAATACTTTTTTAAAAGAGATGAAAAGAAATAATTTTAATAATTTATTGGACTTTAGAAATAATATATCTTATGTAGGGGGATTTATGAATAATAATATATTTCATATAAATTCATATGATGTAAAATGGGGAAATATTAAGATGGAAATAAACTTAAATAAAATGAAATATCATATTACTTATGATGAAAATTATCCTAAACTAAATAAAAAAACTGTAATTAATAAAGATAAAAGGTTATTTCATTATTACGAAGAGAGTGATAATAATGCTTGAAAGAAGATATAATCCTATTACTGATGAATGGGTAATGATATCCTCATCACGGCAAAAAAGACCTAATCTTCCTAAAAATAGCTGTCCAATTTGTCCGGGAATATTAGAGTTACCTGATGAATATGATTTAGTAAGTTTTGAAAATAGATTCCCAGCTTTAAAAAAAGACGCTCCTGAAGTTAAAAAAGATAGTAGAGTATTGATACGTGATAAATCACAAGGTATTTGTGAAGTTGTTGTTTATACAGACAAGCATAATTCAGAATTGTCTCAAATGTCATTAAAACAAATTAGAAAATTAATAAATATGTGGTCAGATAGAACTAAAGAATTATCCTTATATAAATTTGTGAAATATGTTTTTATTTTTGAAAACAAAGGAAAGGAAGTAGGTGCAACATTACCACATCCACACGGGCAATTATATGCTTTTCCCTTTTTGCCACCCAGAATAAAAGTTAAAATGCAGTCTATGGAAAAATGGTATAAAGAAAAGGGAACTTGCGCTATTTGTGAAGTGGTTAAAGAAGAAAAAAAAAATGATGAAAGAATAGTTTATCAAACAGAAAATTTTATAGCTTTGGTTCCTTTCTATGCTAGATATCCTTACGAGATTCATGTATATCCAAAAAGACATGTAGAGGCAATTTATGAATTATCAAATAAAGAGAAAAAAGAATTTGCATATATATTAAAAATAATAACAAACAAATATAATGGATTATTTAACATGCCTTTCCCGTATATGATGATGTTTTTTCAAAAGCCGTTTAATATTGATAAAACAACACATTATTTTCATTTTCATGTTGAATTTATTTCACCAATGAGAGGACCAAATTTAATAAAATGGATTGCAAGTGTTGAAAGCGGCACATGGGCATTTATAAATCCAGTAGAACCAGAGCAAGCTGCTAAAAAGCTAAGAGGAATTGAGGTGGATATAGATGTATAAGGCACCAGGTCGTATTAATATTATTGGAGAACATACAGATTACAATGATGGTTATGTATTACCATTCGCTATTGATAAATATATATATTTGGATATAAAAAAATCAGATACTTATTTATTTCATTCAAAGAATTCTAATCAAGAAATTTCTTTAAAAAATTTGATGAAAACTGATACTTGGGCGGACTATATTATTGGAGTTATTCTGGAATTAGAAAAAAGAGCTGGTAAAATTCCGCCGTTTAAATTTTATATAGATTCAGATCTTCCCATTGGAGCAGGATTATCGAGTTCTGCAGCATTGGAAATAGCAGCAGCTTATGCATTAAATGACATTTTAGATTTGAATTTATCATTAAAAGACCTTGCTTTAATTGGATGGAAAGCAGAAAATAATTTTGTTGGTTTAAATTGCGGAATAATGGATCAATTTACAATTGCTTTAGCTAAAATAAACCATGCATTATTTATAGATACATATACACAAAAACATGAATTAATTCCTTTAGATTTAAAGGATTATAATTTCTATATAATAGATTCAGGTATCAAACACAAATTAGGAAATTCTGAATATAATACTAGAAGAAACCAATGTAAAAAGGCTTTAAATAAATTAAATAAAAATAGTTTTAGAGAAGTTGCTTATGAAGATTTAAAAAATTTAAATGGACTATTATTTAATAGAGTAAAACATATTTTAGATGAAAATAAACGCGTTCTAAAAACAATTGAGGCTTTAAAAAATAATAATATTGAACTAATAGGAAATTATCTCTTTGAATCACATAAAAGTTTAAAAGAATTATATGAAGTGTCTTGCGAAGAAATAGATTTTA
The DNA here is from genome assembly GCF_900129175.1 of Marinitoga hydrogenitolerans DSM 16785. Classification (NCBI taxonomy): domain Bacteria; kingdom Thermotogati; phylum Thermotogota; class Thermotogae; order Petrotogales; family Petrotogaceae; genus Marinitoga; species Marinitoga hydrogenitolerans. The sequence goes on along the minus strand of NZ_FQUI01000002.1, from coordinate 17,748 downwards.
TAGTAGATTTTCTAAAAGATAAAGTTTTGGGTGCAAGGATTGTAGGTGGTGGATTTGGTGGCTCGGTCTTAGTATTATCAAAAAGTAATGAGTTTGAAATGTTAATTAATGAATTAAAATTTAAATATAAAAATAAATATAATATTGACTTATCTTATTTTAAGGTGAAAACCTCTAATGGAGTTGAATATTTCGAAGAGGATATGAATATTTAGAATTTTCTATATAAACAAATAAGCCTATAAGGCTTATTTGTCTTAAAAAATCAAAGATATTATTATAGGTACTGCAATAGAAACGATGACACCTTGTCCAAATCCAACTAAAGTATTTTCTTTTTTTGTTGATTTTGCAACTATTCCTAACAATGTATCCATTGTTGTAGCTCCACCTATTGATATAGCGCCCAACTCTGAAAATTTAGCGTACAAAGGTATAAAAATAATGCCTAATATTTCTCTAAAAACATTTGCAGTAAAAGAAATTGCTCCCAGAAAAGGGCTATATAATGAGCTTATCATAACTCCGGATAAAGAATACCATCCAAATCCTGCAGCAGCTCCCATTGCTTCTTTAAAAGACAAAGTAGAAAAAAATGAAACAAACCCTCCGAATATTAAACTTCCCATAATTAAAAGAAAAGATTGAATAAAAATAGTTTTTATACTCTTTTTTATTTTAAATAAGATGTTTTCTTCTGAACCAATATCAATACCAACTACAAAAACAAGACTCATTAATAAAATTGTAATTAAATTTGAAGGTAGATTAAAACTAATAAGATAACCGCTAATAATGCCGATAATTACAGCACTTAATAATAAAATCATTTTTTATCACTTCTTATAAACATTTTTTCATAAAGTGTTGTTAATATTACACTTCCTAAAATAGAAAATATTGCAATTAAAAGAGCCAAGTAACCTATTTCTGGTAATTTGGATATTAGATTTTGATCAGATCCTATTTCAAAACCCATAAAAAATAATAGTAAAACAGTTATGATAGTTACAGGTTTAAATTTTTTTATAAATATAAATTTACCTTTCATTCCTAATATTAAACCAGTTAAGAAAGATATTAAAATAATCCATAGCATTAATTTTCCCTCCCCTTAGTTTAAATCTATATAAAAAAATGGCAACCAATTCAAGGCTGCCACTCATATTATACCATAAATTTAATATTTTGTCAAATCAAAATTCGGTAAAAAATAATTTATTTTTTTCTTACGAATAAAAAGATTGACTTTTTAATTATTTTATGGTATTATATTCTTTGATTAACAATAGTGAAATAAATTTCATACCAATGTCATACAATTATTTAAAAAGTAATAAAAAAATGATTTTAGTAAGATTTATCACAATAATTTTACGAGAAAGGGGTGTTTTTTTGTGGCGAGGCAAAAGTGGGGCTCAAGATGGGCTTTTGTTTTGGCAGCAATAGGTTCAGCTGCAGGTTTAGGTAATGCATGGCGTTTTCCTTATATGGCATATTCTAATGGTGGAGGAGCTTTTTACATTCCTTATTTTATTGCTTTATTTTTAGCAGGCATTCCAATTTTAATGGCAGAATTTGGTATTGGTCAAGGATTGCAAAGTAGTGCGCCAAAAGCTTTAGGGAAAATATCAAAAGGTTCGGAATTCATAGGTTGGTGGGCTGTTTTAACAGGTGCTATTATTACATTTTATTATAATGTTATAATGGCTTGGATTTTTAATTATTTATATTTTTCTTTAGGAACAGCTTGGAAAGATGATCCTAAAGGATTTTTCTTTGGAGATTTTTTAAAATTAACAGATGGACCTGGACAGCTTGGAGGATTAAGATGGCCAATTGTTATAGGATTATTAATTATCTTGGTTATGGATTTATTTGATTTTGAGGAAGGGTACCGAATCAGTTGGTAAAACAGTTATGTGGACAGTACCTCTACCAATAGTATTATTAGTATTGTTGGGGATTAGGGGTATAACTTTACCAGGCGCAGCAACAGGTTTAAATTTCTTATTTGAACCAAATTTTGCTAAATTAGCTGATCCAAGGGTTTGGGCAAATGCTTTTGGACAAATTTTCTTTTCGTTAAGTGTTGCATTTGGTATAATGATTGCATATGGTAGCTATAATGATAAGAAAAATGATGTTGCTAACAATGCGATTATAACAGCTTTAGGGAATTCTGCAACGTCATTTTTAGCAGGTATAGCTGTATTTTCAGTTTTAGGATATATGGCTCAACAAATGAGTGTTCCTGTTGATGAGGTTGTTAGTGGCGGCATTGGATTAGCATTTGTTGTATATCCACAAGCAATTTCATTAATACCAGGCGGTATTATTGTACAGTCAATAATTGGATTAGCATTTTTTGTTATGTTATTAACTCTTGGTATAGATTCCGCATTTTCGTTAGTTGAAGCTATTGAAGCAGCAGCTGGTGATAAATTTAAAGTTAATAAGAAAGCTTTTTTAATTGGATTCTCAATCTTAGGATTTATATTTGGATTATTGTTTGCAACCCAAGGAGGTTTATATTGGTTAGATATAATTGATCATTTTATGGGTACATATGCACTTTTAGTTGTTGGTATTCTTGAATCAGTTATTATCGGTTGGTTATTTGGTGCAGATAAATTAAGAAAATATATTAATTCAGTTTCTGAAATTAAAATAGGGAAATGGTTTGATATATCATTAAAATATATAATACCTATTGTTTTAATTTTTATTCTTGGATTAAATATTCTTGATGAAATAAAAAATCCTTATGGAGGATATCCTTCATGGGCTTTAACTATAGGGTTCTTAGTTTTCATTGCTATTCCTATAATTGGTTTTATATTTGCTAAATTACCTTCAAGAGATGAAAAATATAATGAGAAAGTAACAAAAATTACTTTTGAGGAAGAATAGGGGTGAAAATATGTCTGGAAGTGCAATAGCTTTTATGATATTTGCAGGTGTTGTTTTGTTTGGTGGATTATCTTGGGCTCTTAATATAGCAGCAAAAGCAAATAAGAAATAGTACATCATTAAAAACATAGCGATATTACATTATCGCTATGTTTTTGATATTTAAAATAAAATAGAAAAGTAAAAATACAATCTCAATTCTTATTTTCTAAATAAATTGTAAATGTAGTTCCAATCATCCATTTCGAATCAAACTCTATTTTATATCCTGCAAGTTCACACAAATATTTGACTATAGCAAGACCTAAACCAGAACCTTTGGCATACTTTTTTGCATCAATACCTCTATAAAACCTTTCGAAAATTCTTGCTTTTTCATTATCTCTAATTCCAATACCATTATCTTTTACAACTATTTTATCTTTGTCTATTGTAATGTTTATTTCGGAATCATTGTGAGAATATTTTATAGAGTTAGAAACTAAATTTCTAATGATTGTATAAATAATAAAAGGGTCACCTGTTATATGCTTGATATTTGATTTGAAATTTATTTTTATATTTTTATTTTTTATTTTATTTTCTAGATCACTTCTAACTTCTTCAATTAAATTTTCCGGATCAAATATTTCTGTTTTAATCATATAACTCCCGAATTCTGCCATAGAAAGTAAAGTTAATTGGTCTAATATTCTTTCTATTCTTCTTAAGGCGTTTTTTGATTTTTTAATAATTTTTAAGGTGCTAGAATCGCTTATTATGTCTTCTAATAGAAAAATATTGCCTTTTGCTACTGAAAGAGGTGTTCTCAATTCATGAGATAGTGATGTTATAAAATCAGCTTTCACTTGTTTTAATAATTCTTTTTCGGTTTTATCTTCTATTATTAAAATTTCATCATTGCTTAGATAATTGATTTTGCAAAATTTACTAGTTCCTTGGAAAAAATATATAGTCGTTTCGATAAAAAAGTCTTTTCTTTCTAAAATGCTATTAACAAATAGATCAATTTCATTAAATGTCATAACACTAATAATCTCATGATTTTTTTTGAAACCATGAGATTTGGCCATAATATTGGCTTTTTCAATTTTCATTTTATTTAACTTTATAATCATTTCATTAATATAATCGAGTGCTCTATCCATTTTATTCACCTATAACTTCAGCAGATTTGTTGAATTTATACCCTAAATTCCTAATTGTTTTTATCCAATTTTTTCCAATTTTAGATCTAATCATACTTATATGAACATCTATAACTCTATCTGTAATAAAATCCTCACCATACCATATTTTATCAATAATGTCATTTCTTGTAAATATCTTTTCTGGATTTTTAGCTAATAAATATAATATTTCAAATTCTTTTGCTGTTAAATCGATTATTTTTCCTTTATATTTTACAGTATAATTATCTGAAAAAATTTCTAAATTTCCAAATTGTAGTTTTTCATCTTCATTCTTTAATCTTTTTAATAGCGCTCTTACTCGAGCTATTACTTCACGGGGGTTAAAAGGTTTAGTAATATAATCATCTGCGCCATTTTCTATACCAAATATTTTATCTCTATCAGTATTTTTAGCAGAGATTATTATTATGCCAGTATTTTTATTTTTTGCCCTTATGAAAGGTAAAATATCAATAGATTCACCATCAGGTAACATTACGTCTAATAATATAATATCCACATTGTTTTTGTTTAAAAAATCATTCATTTGATTAATAGATTCCACTTCATAGATAATATATTTTTCTATTTCTAAATAGGTTCTTAAAATATCTCTAATATCTTTATCATCTTCTACAATTAAGATCGAAGCCATATTTTTCCTCCTATAGGAAATTAGTTATTTTTTCACCTTTTTCAATATAAACAATTTCTTCACATAAATTAGTAACTTGATCAGAAACTCTTTCAATATCTCGGGCTATCAATACATAAGGAATTATAAGTTTTTCATCATATTTTCCATTTTTAAAATCATTTAAAATATCTTTTCTAATTTGAATTTCAAGATCATCAATTATATTATCTTTTTTCCATATTTCAATTGCTAATTCAACATTTCTCTCATTAAACGCTTTAAATACTTCTTTGAGCATCTCTAGTGAAAAACCTATCATTTTCAGTGTATCTTCATTTAGTAAAGCTGAAATATTGTTATCTTTAAATTCAAACACTTTTTGTGCTATATTGCATGAAAGGTCGCCAATTCTTTCAAGGTTATTAGAAAATTTTATCATAGTAATTATATATCTTAATTCTTTAGCTAAAGGGTTATATCTTGCAATTATCTGGTATACTTCATCTTCAATTTTTCTATTAATATCATCAATTTTATCATCTAAATCTATAACTCTTTTAGCTAAAGCTGCATCGTTAGTTTCCAAAGATTTTATAGCCATATTAAATGATTCTAGTATTAAAGAAAGCATTTTTGATATGTCAGCTTTTAATATTAAAACTTCATTTTCAAAATGATGTACATTTTGCATAATATAACCTCCATTATCCTATTCTTCCGTTTAAGTAATCTTCAGTTAATTGGTTTTTAGGTGATTTGATTATATCAGAAGTTAATCCTGATTCTATTAAATCGCCTTGATACATAAAATATAAATAATCAGAAATTCTTATAGCTTGAGAAAGATTATGTGTTACTATAATTATAGTATATTTTTCAACCAGCTCTTCAAGTAATCTTTCTATTCTTTGTGTTGCAATTGGGTCTAATGCGGATGTTGGTTCGTCTAGCAAGATCACTTCCGGGTCAACTGCAATAGCTCTTGCAATAACTAATCTTTGTTGTTGACCACCAGACAATGCGTTTGCTGATTTGTGTAGTTCATCTTTTACTTCATCCCATAAAGCAGCTTGTTTTAAAGATCTTTCTACAATTTCATCAATTTTATTTTTATTTTTAATTCCATGAATTTTTAATCCGAAAGCAACATTTTCATATATTGACATTGGAAATGGAACTGGTTTTTGAAAAACCATACCAACTTTCTTTCTATAAATAGTTAAATCTAAATCTTTATCATATATGTTTTTTTCTTCATATAATATTTCACCAGAGGTTCTATAATTTGGAATTTCATCGTTCATTCTATTTATGCTTCTTAACAACGTAGATTTTCCACAGCCAGAAGGCCCGATAATTGCACTTATCTTATTTCTTTTAAAATCGATATTTATATTTTTTAATGCTTGTTTTTTATCATACCATGCATTAAATTCCTTTATCTTTATTATAACATCTTTTTTTAAAATAACATTATTTTTCATTTAATTTCCTCCTTAATCTAAAAGCAATTGAATATATTACAAATACTAATAACATTAAAAAAGAAGCGGTACCTTTAGCCATCCATTGTGCATCATTGCCATAAGCCATTGCAATATTATAAATATGTGTTGGTAATGTCATAATAGGATCTTTGATAGATTTAGGCATATGTGTTGAATAAAATACAGCAGAAGTTAATAATACAGGGGCAGTTTCTCCCATAACTCTACCAGCACCGATCAATATAGCGGTTAGTATTCGAGATTTTGCAGATGGTATAATGACTTTATATATAACTTCTGTTTTATTAGCTCCTAATGCATATGCAGATTCTCTCATTGAATTTGGAATAGCCATTAAAGCTTCACGAGTTGCAGAAGAAATTATAGGTAATGACATTACAGATAATGTTAGAGCACCGGAAATTAAGGATGTCCTAAATCCCATCGTTATTGAAAATAATGCCAGTCCAAACAATCCATAAACGATAGAAGGAACCCCTGATAATGAAGTAATAGTTATATCTAAAAGACTCCCGATTTTATTATTACCATACTCAGATAAAAAAATACCAGTTATTACACCAAAAGGAATAGAGATTATTAATGTTAGAAATAACAAATAGAAAGTTCCTATAATAGCGGGAAATATCCCACCTTCTGTCATCATATTTTTAGGAAACTGTGTAAAAAAATCTATAGAAAAATATTTTATTCCATCTAATATTATAAAAATAAAAATAAAAACAATAGTAAAAAATGTTATATAACTTATTAATCTAAAAATAAAAGAAATTATTTTATCCTTTCTCATTTACTCCATCTCCTTGAAAGCCTTTTTGAAATTAGTGTTAGTATAAAAGAAATAGTTAAAAGGACAAGCCCAGAAGCAAATAATGCTGAGTAATGAATGCTGCCAATTTCAACTTCACCCATTTCACTAGCTATAGCTGCAGTCAAGGGCCTTACAGGATCAAATATAGAAAGGGGCAACATATTTGCGCCTCCAGCAGCCATTAATACAACCATAGTTTCACCAATTATTCTATTTATTGTTAATATAGCGGCATTAAAGATACCAGGTAAAGCGGCTTTTGAAACTACTTTAAATCCAGCTATAAATCTTGTAGTCCCTAATGCTAATGCCCCTTCTTTAAGACTAATATCAACTGAACTCATAGCTTCTTCCATTAATGATGCTGTATAGGGTAAAGAAAGAATAGTTAATCCAATAGAAGCTAATAATATATTTTCTGCTGACCAAGCACCAATTTCTAACATCCATGGAGAAATATAAATTATTAAAAACATACCTATAATTACTGATGGAACTCCAGATAATAGATCAATAGAAGATTTTATCATTCTTTTTTCAAATTCAGTTGCGTAATCATACATAAAAAAAGCTATAATATATCCAAGAGGTAAAACAATTAATGAAGAAACAATAGTTAATATAATAGAATTTAAAAGCATTGTTAGAATTCCAAAAGATGGTGGATCAAATGTTGGATACCAATCAAAGCTTGTAAATATTTCCATACCAGCTTTTTCTAAAGCTGGTATGGATTCTTTTATTACAAATCCAAATATTAATATTAATGCAATTATACCTGTTAAAGCGAATGTTTTTATTATTATAGAGTTTAATAAATGTTTTAATTCTCTCAAAAGAAACACTCCTTTTTAGAATCCATATGCTGCAATATAACCTGCTTTTTCAGCTAATTCTTGTCCTTTTTTTGATAATCCGAAAGTGATGTATTCTTTTATTACTCCACTTTCTGGCCAACCATTTGTTACATCTATAAACATATATAATGGTCTTGATATTGGATATTTTGAATTTAAAATATTTAATTTTGTAGGTTCTATTCCTTCAACTTTTAAAACTTTTACCTTGTCGGTTACATATCCTACTCCAACATAAGCAATAGCATAAGGGTTTCTAGATACTTGTTCAATTTCAAATTGTGTAGATTCTACCATCTTCACTGTTGGTGCCATTCTTTCCTTGTTTAAAACTTTCTTTTCAAAGGTTTCATATGTCCCAGAAGCTGTATTTCTTGAATAAATTACTATTCTTTTTTTAGGTAAATTAGGACTCACTTGATTCCATGTTCTCAATTTGCCGGTATATATGCCTTTTAAGGTTTCAAGAGATATTTTGTCAATACCTAATTTCGGATTTACTATTACAGCAATTCCATCATAAGCAATAACTATTGGAGCGAAATATTTTCCTTCTTTATTCATTTTTTCAATTTCTTTACTTTTTAAAAATCTACTTGCATTTGCGATGTCTGTAGTTCCATTAAATAAAGCAGCAATACCTGTAGATGATCCAGCCCCTTCTAAAGTAATTTCTAAATCAGGTTTTATTTTTTTTAATTCTTCTATCCATAATTGTGCAACTGGAAAAATTGTGTTAGACCCTTTAATTACTAATTTTTCAGAGAAAGATAAAACTAACAAACTTAATAATAATCCAACTAATAAAATTCTTTTCATGATTTTCAACCTCCTATATTTTATTTTGACGTCTTTATTATAGAATTATTAGTTTTTCTATATATTTATAAATATTAAGAAATGTTAAGGATAGGAATTTTAAATGTGAGAAAATTTGTGATATAATATAATTAGCAATGCAAATTATATTATGGGGGTGACTATATGAAGAATTTTGTTTTTCATAATCCAACGAAATTAATTTTTGGAAAAGAAACTATAAATGAAATTGGTGATGAAATTAAAAAATGTGGTATCAAGAAGGTTTTGTTACATTATGGTGGAGGTTCAATAAAAAACAATGGTGTTTATGAAAAGGTTCTAAAATCATTAAAAGAAAATAATATTGAATGGGTAGAAGTTTCTGGTGTAAAGCCAAATCCAAGGCTTTCAAAGGTATATGAAGGAATAGAAGTAGCAAAGAAAAATAATGTTGAAGGGATCCTCGCAGTTGGTGGAGGAAGTGTAATTGATTCAGCAAAAGCTATTGCAGGTGGTTTTTATTATGATGGTGATATTTGGGATGCATATTCTGGGAAATACTTTATAAAAAAAGCATTACCTCTGTTTACTGTTTTGACGATATCTGCAACTGGTTCTGAAATGAATGGTAATTCTGTAATAACAAAAGAAGAAACTAAACAAAAATGGGCAACTTCATCGAAAGAATTATATCCAAAAGTTTCAATTATAGATCCTACGGCTCAATTTTCTCTTCCGTTAAAACAAACAGTTAATGGTGCAGTAGATGCAATAAGTCATGTAATGGAATATTATTTTGATGGAACTAAAGATACTGAAATTCAAGATCAAATTGCTGAAGGAATAATTAGAACTGTCATATTTAGTACAGAAAAATTATTAAAAGATCCTAAAAATTATGAAGCAAGAGCGAATTTAGCTTGGAGTGCAACTCTAGCATTAAATGGATTATTACGAGCGGGTTCTAATGGTGGAGATTGGGCAAGTCATGCTTTAGAACATTCAGTATCTGCTTTATTTGATATAGCTCATGGGGAAGGTTTAGCTATAATATTTCCAGCATGGCTAGAATACGTAAAAAATGAATATATTGAGAAGTTTGATAGATTCGCAAAAGAAATATTTAATATTGATACAGGAAATTCCGCTATAGACGCTGATTTAGGACTTCGAGTGTTAAAAGAATGGTATAAAAGAATAGGACAACCAGTATCTTTAAAAGAAATCGGAGCGACAGAAAAGGATATTGAAAGATTGGTAGAAAATGCTGTTCAAAGTAGTCCTATGGGAAAATTGAAAAAATTAGAAGAAGAAGAAATTAGAGAAATATATTATATAGCTTTTAATAATATGTAATATAATACATTCCATAAAAATCTTTTTAAGTGTGTTTAGATATTTTTACTAAAATTAAAATAGGCACTCTCTATTTTAACGGAGTGTGCCTATTTTAATATTTGTTCACAAATATTTATATGTTTTTACTAAAATCTTAAATTAAAAATCCTAATACCCACTGGAAGTGAGTGGTGATATTTTTTAAAATATCCTGAACATACTTTTTTTTATAGAAAAAAACATTTAGTCTCTAATTTCTGCAACATAGTTTCCTAATAGAACTAATATTGCACCAAATATTGTTAGAAGATTAGGATAATTTTTTAATAAAATAGCATCAGCAATAACAGTTACTATAGGTATAAAGAAAATTCCATTTGTAACAGTTTTTGCTCCTGCAAGCCTAATAGCCTTATTCCACCATATATATCCTAAAGCTGTACAAAAAACACTTAAGAAAATAAAGGCAATTATTATTTTTGGTTGAATCCATAATTCAAATAAAGGACATGTTCCATTACTTTTTAATTCCAAAAAAACAAAAGGTAAGAAAAACAGCATACCATAAAAATTAAGGTCTTTAGTTATAATTAAATTATCATGATGATGTAATTTCTCAATAAAAATAGTATAAAAAATCCACGCAAAAGATGCTCCAAACATTAATATATCTCCAAGAGGATTAAGTTTCAAAACAAATCTTCCATTTAATACAATAAAAGCAACTCCCAAAAAAGCAAGAAATGTACCCAAATATCTAATTTTATGAGAAAAAGTTTTTCTTATAATATCGGAAAAAAGTAAATACATTATAGGTGTTGCAGATATTATTAAAGAACCATTAGTGGCGGTGGTATATTGCAAAGCAGTATTTTCAAATAAAAAATATGTAGTAACTCCAAAAAAACCAGAGAGCATTACATAAATTAGCTCTTTTTTTGAATATTTTATATCTTTTCTAATAAAAATCATAAGAAAAATAGTAGAAATAAAAAATCTAAGAAAAGCTGCAGTAATTGGTGGAATAGTTTGAACAATTACTTTTGTTGCAACGAATGAAATACCCCAAAAAATTACAGTTACTAACATATATAATATACCTAAACTTTTGTTTGTCAAAATACCACCCCGATTCTTATAATTATTATTAATAAATGAACATGGAATCACCAAAAGAAAAAAATCTATATCTTTCATTAACAGCAGTTTTATACGCATTCATTATGAAATCATATCCACCAAAAGCGGATACTAACATTAATAATGTTGATTTAGGTAAATGAAAATTTGTAATTAAAGCATCAATTAATTTGAATTCATACGGCGGGTATATAAAAATATTTGTTGTTCCCATATAAGCCTTTTGTTTGGGTAAAGTGGCAATAGTTTCCAAAGTTCTTACAACTGTAGTACCTACACTAATTATTCTACCTTTGTTATTTTTATATTCATTAATTATTTTTACTGTTTCATTAGGAACTTCATAGTATTCTTCATGCATTTCGTGTTTCTCAATTGAATCAGCCTTTACAGGTCTAAATGTACCTAATCCAACGTGTAATGTTACTTCAGCAATTTTTATTCCTTTGTTTTTAATTTTTTCTATTAACTCATTAGTAAAATGTAATCCTGCAGTTGGAGCCGCCACAGCACCTTGCTTTTTAGCATAAGTTGTTTGATAACGTTCTTTAGGGCCATTATAATTTTTTATGTATGGCGGTAAAGGCATATTTCCTATTTTTTCAATTTCTTCCCATACATCTTTTTTAGATACAAAATGTATTATTCTTGATCCATCAGAATTATGTTGAATTATTTTAGCGTATAAATACTCGGAAAATTTTATTTCAGCCCCTTTTTTCAATTTTGATCCTGGTTTTACAAGAGCTTTCCAGGTATTTTCTTCAGGAGTTTTTTCTAATAATAAAACTTCTACGTTTGCACCTGTTGTTTTCTGTCCGTATAATCTTGCTGGAATAACTTTAGTATTGTTAATTACAAGTAAATCGTTAGGAGTTAAATAATCAACAATATCTCTAAACTTTCTATGTTCAATGCTTCTTTTGTCTCTATTTAAAACCATTAATTTAGAGGAATCTCTTGGTTCAACAGGTTTTTGTGCGATATAATCTTCTGGCAATTCATAATCAAAATCATTTACGGTATATAATGGTTTTCTCATATTACCCTCCATTTTTAAGCATTCGCTCTAATAGTTAATATATCACCATCTTTTACAATTTCTTCTTTTCCAGCTAATCTCCAAAGACCAGCTTTTTTCACTTCTTCTTCTGATCCTAATCTGATTAAATCATCATAATGCATAACTTCTGCTTTAACGAATCCTTTTTCTAAATCAGTATGTATTTTTCCTGCAGCTTTTTTCATAGTAGTTCCTTGGTTTATAGTCCATGCTCTTACTTCATCTTCCCCAACAGTAAAGAAAGTTATTAATCCTAAATGATCATAAACAGTTTTTGAAAGTCTGTCGATTCCGGGCCTTTCAATTCCAAGTTCTTTCATAAATTCTTCTCTTTCATCATCATCAAGTTCTACCAAGTCAGCTTCAGTTCTTCCACAAATTTCTATATATGCAAAATTTTCTTCTTTGCATGAATTAACTAACACTTCTTTTTCTGGGTATTTTTCTTCCATTAATTGGTCTTCATCAACATTTACTACAACTATTATTGGTTTTAAAGTAAATAAAGCGAGAGAACTTATTAATTTTTTATCTTCATCACTTAACTCAACTTTAGAAGCAAACTTTCCATCTTCCAATATTGGTTTTATTTCTTCTAAAATTTTTACCTGTCTTTCTTCTTCTTTTGTAGGTTTCTTTTTTTTATTTTGTTCTATAAGTCTTGATAGCCGATTTTCAACAACTTCTAAATCCCTAATAATCATTTCAGTTTTTAAAGTATCAAGTTGATCAACAGGATTCTCTGCACCTTCAGGAAATGGTACTGAATCGTTTTTAAATGCCCTAATAACGAGTATTATTGCGTCGACAGTTTGAATCATCTGTAAAATTCTATTTTTTTCTTTTCTATCAGCTGAAGTATTATAACTTGGAATATCAATAAAATTTAAAGTAGCATGAACGGTTTTTTTGGGATTATACATAACGGTTAATTTTTCTAATCTCTCATCCATAACATTTGCTACTCTCTCTTCAGCATCTTGTTTATAACTACCATCATATGGTTTATTAGTCAATAATGAAAAAATTGTTGTTTTTCCAGTTAAAGGTAAACCTAAGATTCCGATTTTCATTTTAATTCCTCCTTTAATTTCTCGAATATATCTGTATATTTTTTTCCAACTGGTATTATTTCAATATCTCTAAAATTTATATCATCATTGTTATAAAACAAATGAATTTCAAGGCGTTCTTCGGGCAAATAGTATTCAAGACGTTCTGGCCACTCAATTAAATAAATTCCATCATTATCTTCAAACAATCCAATATATGGAATTTCTTCCGGATCTGATAATCTATACAAATCAGCATGATAAATTTTGATAGAATTATCATAGACCTTAACCAGGGCAAATGTTGGAGAAGTAACAGTTAAATTTTCATCCTTTAACAAATTTTTTATAAACCCTTTTGTAAAAGTGGTTTTTCCAGTACCTAAATCTCCATACAGTAATATTTTCATTCCAGGAAATGAGTGTTTTGATATTATTTGAGCAATTTTTAATAACTTATATTCGTTGATTTTATCCAACCTTTTGATCTTAATACTGCCTCCTTCCAAATATAATAGTTCTTTTCTAATATTTCATTATCTTTTGGCATTATCTTTATACCTGAAAATTGCAAATTTTTTATTTCATTAATAGAAAGATTTTTTGAACCAATAGCGGCCATAAAAGCTGCACCTAAAGCTGTGATCTCTTGAAAATCAGGAACAAAAATTTCTGCATTCAGTAAATCACTTTGTATCTCCATTAAAAGCTTGTTCTTAGTAGCTCCACCATCAACATTCATTTTCTTTATTTTCGTCCAAACTGCTTCTTGCATGGAATCTATAACATCTCTTACACTAAAAGCCACAGATTCTAAAGCGGCTCTAATAATATTTTCTTTTTTAGTTGCTCTTGTTAATCCTATAATTAGACCTCTGGCATCAGAATCCCAATAAGGAGTACCAAGACCACTTAATGCAGGAACAATATAAACTCCAGCATTATCTATACCCTTTGAATATATTTCAAGTTCATTATAATTATTAATTATTTCAATATCTTTTAACCATTTAAAAAACGCACCAACAGTAAAAATACTACCTTCAAGAGAGTAAATCACCTCATTTCCTATTTTCCAACCAATAGATGTTAACAATCCGGGATGGGGTTTAGGAGGAATAACTCCAGAATTCATTAAAACAAAAGCACCAGTACCATAAGTGCATTTTGCATCACCTATTTCAAAAGATCTTTGACCAAATAATGCAGATTGTTGGTCGCCAATCATCCCGTAAATTTTCGGTCCGAACTTTGTTTCAAAACCTTTTTCAATAGCAGTACCAACAATTTCAGGTAAAATATCTTTTGAAATTCCAAATGTGTTTAAAATCTCATCATCCCAATTAAGAGTATGTATATTCAATAATTGCGTTCTTGATGCATTTGACACATCAGTAACATGATGTCCTGTAAGTTTAAATGTCAACCAGGATTCAATAGTTCCAACCTTCAAATTTCCGTTTTTATAGGATTCTTTTACTTCTGGTACATTTTCTATCATCCATACGATTTTAGAACCTGAGAAATACGGGTCTTTTACCAATCCGGTTTTTCTTTTTACCTCACTCCAAAATTCAGCAGGATATCTATTAATTAATTCATCAGTTCTTCTGCATTGCCATACTATAGCATTTGTTAAAGGAGTTCCTGTATTTTTATCCCATGCAACAATAGTCTCTCTTTGATTGGTAATTCCAATTCCAATAATATTATTCCAGCTGATATTATTTCTTTCAACCACTTCAATCATAGTTTCTTCTGTTTTAAAATATAATTCATCAGCATCTTGTTCAACCCATCCTGGTTTTGGGTAAATCATATTTATTTCTTTTTGAGATGAATCGATTAAATTAAAATTCTCATCAAATAACAAAGTCCTTGTACTGCTTGTTCCTTCATCAATAGCTAAATAATAATTCATAAAATTCCCCCCTATCAATTAGTACTATTTAATATATTATAGCATAAATAAAATATATCTGTATTATAAAATTTGATAATAAAACTTGACTTTTTATATCGTATTTGATATAATAAAGATATAATTCGGATAAAATTTATCTTATTTTGTGATAAATTTCATTAAGGAGGGAGAAAAATGATTGATAGAGGAATTGGTGGAACACCTATAATAACACTTTCAAAAATTGTAAAACCTAACAAAGTATTTGTGAAACTTGAAAAAAATAATATAACAGGTAGTGTAAAAGATAGGGCAGCTTATTTCATGATAAGAAAAGCAGAAATAGATGGTGTATTAAACAAAGAAAAAAATATAATAGTTGAACCAACAAGTGGTAATACGGGAATCGCTTTAGCGGCAATTGGAAAAAATAAAGGTTATAGGGTAATATTAACAATGCCAGAAAGTATGAGCGTTGAAAGAAGAAAAATTCTGGAAAAATATGGAGCTGAATTGATACTAACTCCTGCAGATAAAGGTATGAAAGGATCTATAGAAAAAGCATTTGAAATAGTGAAGGAAAGAGATGCTTTTATGCCAAATCAATTTGAAAATCCTGCAAATATATTAGCTCATGAATTAACCACGGGTCCAGAAATACTAAAACAAATGGATTATAATTTAGATATTTTTGTAGCTGGTGTTGGTACTGGCGGAACAATAACTGGAGTTGGAAAGGTTTTGAAAAAATTTTTTAAAGATAAAATAAAAATAGTTGCAGTTGAGCCGGAAAATTCAGCTGTTATTTCAGGTAAAGAACCCGGGAAACATAAAATTCAAGGAATTGGTGCAGGATTTATTCCAAAGAATTTAGATGTAACAATATTAGATGAGGTAATCACAATGCAAGATGAAGAGGCATTTGAAATGCAAGATATTTTAGCTAAGAAAGAAGGTTTATTTGTAGGGATTTCAGCTGCTGCAAACATTTTGGCAGCAATTAAATTAGCACAAAAATTTCCTGAAAAAAAGATAGTAACAGTTGCACCAGATTCTGGAGATAAATATTTGAGTTTGATTTAAAAACTTCCAAACAAATGCCGGGTTCTTAAACCCGGTATTTTTATTTGTATGACAAATTTTTAATGTTGTACTTTCTAAGAATTCTTAAATTAATATATTTTTTTAAAAGTTAGATTTAGAATTGCTTTATTTTGCTTTTGAAGGATTTTCAAAATTGGTTTTTATAAACCAAATATTTAATTTTATTCCATTTTCTTCTTCTGTTATATATTCAAAATCTTTTATTGTATCTGAATAAATAACCAGCCATCCCTCTTTTAGCCCTTTTCTTTTTATATACTCTTTTATTTGTTTTTTTGATTTTTCATATTGATCTTCATCTATATTTGCTTTTATTTCTATTAAGTATTCTTCGTTGTTTAAATTTATCAATAAATCTATTCTTCCTCCGCCTATTTGTGTTTCCGGATATACTTTTCCATCTGCTGCTTCTACATATAAACTAAGAAATTGATCAAGATTGTATTGATATACACCTTCGTAATAGTTTCTGCCTTTGAACATTACTGCTCCTCTTGATTTTATATATTCTATATATCTTTTCATCAATTTGTTTAAATCCAGACTTCCATCTTTGTTTATATATTTTTTTATGCTTTCATCAAATGGTTTCATTTGCGATTTTTCTCCATTTATTTGTGGTTTAAATCTTGCATATAATGCTTTATAATACAACGGAACTTTTACACAGCATATACCTTCACAATTGTCTATTACTCCGTTTAAATATAAGAATTTTATGTTTTCATCATATATATTAAATTCCACATTATTTGGTTCAAATAATATTTTCATCATTAATTCTTTTTCTTTTTTTGCTTTGTTTATTATATTTGATATGTTTTTGTCTATATATACTCTCATATAATCATATAATGTTTTTTCAAAATGTTTTTCTGTTATTATTTTTTCTCCTTTTGCTTTTTTCATTACTAAATCATATGCAAGACCATTTGTTAATCCTGGTTGTCCTGCAGCGTTATGCCATATTAATTCTTTTACTTTTTCATCAAAAATTTGTCCTGTTTCTTTTTCGTGTTGTGAAAGTAAATCATATACTTGTTCTTTGGTAAAGTATGGCACTTCCAAATGTTCTGCTATGTTGAATGGACTAGCATTGTCTTCTAATATTCCGCTTAGATATCCTATGCTTATTAATATTACACTTCTGAGTTTGTATCCTTGCCTTGAATGATATATTTCTCTTATTGTATGTAAAAATTCATTCATTAATTCTTGATTATTCAATTTTTCAAATTCATCAATCATTAATATTATTTCTTTCTTTTGTTTTTCATATAAATCTATTATATATTCATCCAATTCATTTATTTTTTTTATTTTGTTATTCTCATATTGAATATTATAGGATACTTTTAAATAAAATTTGACTTTCCTATTTAAATATTCTATAAATTCTCTTTCTGTTTTTATACTTCCTATACTTTCAAAGGAGATAAATATTGGTAA